>DFHJ01000045.1:0-3763 GCA_002372665.1 Anaerovibrio lipolyticus | reverse complement strand
GGCTCCCTAAATGCCGGACTGCGGGCTGATTTTGCCATGCTGTACACCAAGTCTCTGCTGGATTTTGTTTCGGGGATTATGTTTACCGCCACCATGGGAATAGGCGTTATTGGCTCAGCGGCCTTTACCTTTTTCTTTCAGGGCGGTCTTGTGCTGTTGGCGGAGTATGTTGCCCCCTTCCTGTCGGATGAGGTTATTGCTGAAATATCATCAACAGGGTGTCTGCTGATTTTGGCCATCGGCCTTAATATGCTTAATTTGACAAAAATAAAGGTGCTGGATTACTTGCCGGCCCTGCTGGTGGCACCTGTACTTTATTGGATTGTATACTAAAATAGAAAGCAGAGCCTGTGGGGACTCTGCTTTTTACCAGTTTTTAAAGTTGCGTGTAAATTCCCATCGTGATAGAATAATATAGCTATTTTGGTGCTGCTGTGAAATACAGCAGCTTCTTTTTTGAGGTGACGTGAACATATGGTAGTTATTGAAAAGGCTATTCTTCATATTTTAGATGTAAATGAATCCAATGAGGTTTTTTCTGACGACTTGTTGGAAATGAATGAGTCTACTGCGGAATTTCTCATTAAGCATGTGGAAAAGACCATTTCCAGCCAGGACGCCAAGAAGGGCAGCTTCTATGGTAACAGCGAATTTAAGGTTATGCTTGATGGTTATATTGGTGGGGAAATGGAATTTGTAGATTTTTCCCGTCAGGTGGCAGGGGCCCTTTATAAGGTACTGACCACAGCAGAGGCAGTTTCATCCACGGATTTGCTTATATGTGATGCCCACATTGATGAAACCAGATATTTGGTTATTTTTAAGTGCAACAATCATCAGGGCTATGTACATCAGATTAATGTGGACGAAAATGGCAAAGTATCCACTGAATTGGTTAATAATTATGCAATTCTTCCTGGGCTTACCCAGAAAATTGATGAATTCGTTTTTATTAACTGTGAGACCATGGAAATTCTTTCCAAGTCACGAAAATACAATGTGGATGGCAACAGCATATACCTTATTCCGGAATTGTTCCTGGAATGTGCCCAGGCCCCATCTCCCGCTGAGACCATAAAGGAAATTAACAAGGCGGTGAAGAAGGTTACTGAAGCCTATTGCCAGGATGAGGTAACGGCAGTTACTGCTGTGAAGAACTTCATTGCTGAAAATATGGAAAAGGACGCTGTACTGGATCCTGTGGCTGTTGGCCGTGAGGTTTTCCAGGATAATCCTTCCATGGCGGCGGACTATAATCACGCCATTGAAACAGCCGGTTTTTCGGAGCCTGTGGAGGTAAATCAGGAGGCTACCCTGAAAAAGATGAAAAAGCATAAGCTCAGTACCGATACAGGAATTGATATTACTATTCCTACTGATTATTTTGAAAATACGGATTTTGTGGAATTTTTCAAGGAGGAGGACGGCTCCATGTCCATTACCCTGAAAAATATTCAAAACATCATTAACAGATGACTTTAAGGTGATTTATGGTTGTAAATGGTAAGCTGGACAACATAAAATCAGGGGTTATCCAGGAGCTGGAATCCCTTTATGAATTGGAAATACCCCAGGGGCAGATTATTACCCGTGAGGCAGCAGAAAAAATGCTGGAGCTTACGGGGATTTTGGGCCGTGAGGTGGCAGTGTACATTAACCGCAAGGGTACTGTAGTGCAGGTTTCCGTTGGTGATGATGCCACTGTGGAGCTGCCGGATATTAAGCAGAGAAGTGCCATTCGCTTGTCTGGTATTCGCTGTGTTCATACACATCCCAGTGCTGATACAAGGCTTTCAGCGCCAGATTTGTCATCCCTCAGGAGTATGCGATTTGACTGCATGGTGGCCATTGGTATCAAAAAGGACAATAAAATATATGGCAGTCTGGCCTTCCTTAACGGTGAATTGACGGAGGAGGGTGGCTATGTGGTAAGTTGTACCAAGGAGCTGCCATTGAAGGAGCTGAACAATATTGATTTGGTTCAGCTGATTGTGCTTATCAATAATGCATTGGGAAAGAATCGTCTCAAGGATACCGAGGAACAGACGGAAAAGGCCATTTTGGCAGGTGTAGCCTTTAGCTCCCGCAGAGATGACTGGCAGGTGGAGGACTCCCTGGCGGAGCTTCGTGGCCTGGTGGAAACTGCCGGGGCAGAAATAGTGGGCAAGGTTATCCAAAACAAGGATAAGCCGGACAACGCCTATTTTCTGGGAAAGGGCAAGGTGGAGGAAATCGCCATGCTGGCCCAGAATGTGGAGGCAGACCTGCTGGTAATTGACGACGAAATTTCCCCCTCCCAGCAGCGTAATTTAGAGCTTAGTACCGGCCTTCGGGTGGTGGACAGGACAGCTCTGATATTGGATATTTTTGCCCAACGGGCCCGTTCCAGTGCCGGCAAATTACAGGTTGAGCTGGCTCAGCTGAAGTACAATCTGCCCAGATTAGGCGGCCAGGGGCTGGTTATGTCCAGATTGGGCGGTGGTATAGGCACCAGAGGACCTGGTGAGACCAAGCTGGAAATGGACCGTCGCCGGATTCATGGTCGAATCCATGATTTGGAGGAACAGCTTAAGAAGCTGAAAAATCAGCGCAAGCTGCATCGTAATCAACGAAAACAGTCAAGATTGGCTTCTGCGGCATTGGTGGGCTATACAAATGCGGGCAAGTCTACTATTCTCAATGCCCTGTCGGATTCTGAGGTTTTGGCAGAGGACAAGCTGTTCGCCACCCTTGACCCTACCACCCGGTTGGTGGATTTGGATGAAAGGCTTCAGATTCTTCTTACGGATACTGTAGGCTTTATACAGAAATTACCTCATACCTTGGTAAGCGCTTTTCAAGCCACGCTGGAGGAAACAACGGAAGCAGATTTGCTGGTCCATGTGGTGGATGCCAGTGACCCTAATTACGAGCTGCAAATAAAGGCCGTTATTAAGGTACTGGATGAAATAGGGGCAAAGGAAAAGCCAGCCATTTTTGTGTTTAACAAGGCTGACAGGCTAATGGAAAAGGGTGGCACTGATTTTGATGCCCAGCGGATGCTGCAGGGCCGTGAAGGTGTGGTTATTTCTGCCAAAAAATCCGAGGATCTGCAAAAGCTGAGGGAAAAGCTGGCTTCCTTCTTCAATCAGGGGAAGGTTATTATAAAATTGTGCATTCCATATACTGAAGGAAATGTAATCACCCGTCTCCATGAAGATGGCAATGTTCTTAAAACGGATTATGATGAAAAGGGAACGGTACTGGAGGTTGAGCTTCCTGTAACCGATGCTGAAACATATAAGCAATATGAAATTTAATTTAGGGAGTAATTATATATAATGGCATTTTCTGAAAAATTAATTGAATTAAAAAAGCAGGTGTTGGCTGAAAGTCAACCTATGTTTGCTCGCATTGACTCTATTGCTGAGACCAATACTTTAAAGGTGTTGGATGCTATGCGGGAGTGTCAGGTGGGGGAATCCCATTTCAATACTACATCGGGATACGCATATAGTGATGTGGGCCGTATGAAGGCAGATGAGCTGTTTGCCAAGGTATTTGGGGCAGAAAGGGCTTTGGTTCGTACCCAGTTTGTATCCGGAACCCACACTTTGGCTACTGTACTCTTTGGTATTCTTCGCCCCGGTGATAAGCTGCTGTCCATTACCGGCGCTCCATACGATACCATGCAGACTGTAATCGGCTATGCTTCTGAGAGCAAGGGCTCCCTAAAGGAATTTGGAATAAAATATGATGAGCTTGATATGGTGGATGGCAAGGT
>DFHJ01000054.1 GCA_002372665.1 Anaerovibrio lipolyticus | reverse complement strand
ATGAGTCAGCTTCTATATAATATCTCAAAGAAGCTATTATGTCAAGCATCTTTTTGAATTATTTTTTGTTGCCATATTTCATACTAAAATGAATTACAGTGACAACGCTGATAATATTACTACCATTTCACCATATTGTCAACATGAAATATTAACTTTTAGTTCATTTAACAAGAGACACCATTTTACAAGCGATGTCCCTGAATTTTACAACAGCATTCTATCCCTTATACACTCGTGGCACTCTTGGGCTGAGCATACATGGAAGCTCATAATTAATGGTTCCAAGCCAGCTTACTACTTCATCCATGGTAAGAGCATCAGATCCATACAATACAACTGTATCCCCTTCCTTAATCCCCTTTATTCCCGTAAAATCTACCATACACTGGTCCATACAGATTCTTCCTGCGATTGGGGCCCGCCTGCCATTATAATCAATCTCTGCCTTGCCACTAAGCATTCTGGTATACCCATCAGCATATCCTATAGGCAATGTTCCAATTAAGCTTTTTCGTTCTGCTGTCCAGGTACAGCCATAGCTTACGGAATCACCCACTTCAAGCTCCTTCAAAAAAGCCACCTTGGCACAAAGTTTCATCAATGGTTTTAATTCAATACTTCTATTTACTTCCTCAGAAGGCCATAGACCATATAAAATAATTCCGGCACGAACCATATCGAAATGGGTTTCCGGCATCTCCAAAAGAGCTGCAGAATTGGCAATATGCTTTAATTCGATGTTAATTCCTGCTGCTTCTACCTGCTCAATAGCCCTTTTAAAGCTATCAAGCTGCTTATAGGAATAGGTTTTGTCTTCATTATCTGCCAAAGCAAAATGCGAGAACATCCCCTCCAGCTTTATACCGGGCAAATCTGCTATTTTTTTTGCCATTTCCCCTGCTTCATCCGGCTTTATCCCAATACGATGCATTCCAGTATCAATTTTCAGATGTATCTTGGCTGTCTTGTTTCTTAACACAGCCTGCCGGGAAATTGCTTCAGCCTGCTCAAATTCAAAAACGGCCTGGGTTATATCATAATCTACCAACATTCCCGATGTATCAATCGGAGAGGCACCAAGAATAATGATAGGCGTAGTAAAACCTGCCTTTCGCAACGCAACAGCTTCGCTTAGAACTGCCACTGCCAAATAGGAAGCTCCCATTTCCACACATTTTCTCGCTACTGCCAATGCCCCATGTCCATAAGCATCAGCCTTCACTACAGCACACCACTTAGTATTACCATTAATACATGATTTTATATTCTTTATATTAGACTCCAGGGCATTTAAATCTACCTCAGCCCATACTGCTCTCATTGGCATGTTTCATCCCCCTCAAAAAAATATAGCCCACCAACAAGGGCAGGCTATATAGTGATGAATAAAATTACAGTTCTTCCTTCTTAATAACCTCTATGCCACCCATATAAGGAATCAATGCCTTTGGTATACGGACAGAACCATCCTCATTCTGATAATTCTCCAATATAGCTGCAAAGGTACGTCCCACTGCAAGGCCGGAGCCATTCAGGGTATGAACAAACTCTGGCTTGCTCTTGGCATCGCGACGGAATTTAATGTTGGCACGACGAGCCTGGAAATCAAGACAGTTTGAGCATGAAGATATTTCACGATAACAATTCTGAGCAGGCATCCAAACTTCCAAGTCGTAGGTCTTGGCAGAAGTAAAGCCCATATCACCAGTGCAAAGGAGAACCACATGATATGGAAGCTCAAGAATGCGCAGCACATCCTCCGCATCATCAGTCATCTTCTCCAACTCATCCCAAGAGTCCTCTGGCTTACAGAATTTAATAAGCTCAACCTTGTTGAACTGATGCTGTCTGATAAGACCACGGGTATCACGTCCGGCACTGCCAGCCTCGGCTCTATAGCAAGCGGTATATGCACAATATTTCTCAGTAAGGGTGGAACCATCAAGGATTTCCTCACGATGATAGTTCGTAGTTGGAACCTCTGCAGTTGGAACCATGTAATAGTCCAGCCCCTCCAGCTTAAACATATCCTCAGCAAACTTAGGAAGCTGGCCAGTACCAATCATGCTATCTGTATTTACAATACATGGAGCCAGCATCTCCTTATAACCATGCTTGTTAGCATGCAGGTCCATCATAAAGTTTATAAGAGCTCGCTCCAAACGGGCACCCAATCCCTTGTAGAAGGTAAAGCGAGCACCTGTAACCTTCGCAGCACGTTCAGCATCTATAATATCCAGATCAGCACCCAAATCCCAATGAGCCTTTGGTTCAAAATCAAACTTAGTAGGCTCCATGAATTTTCTTACTTCAGGGTTATCGGTATCATCAACACCATAAGGAACATCATCCTTTGGCATATTCGGAATATGCAGCATAATATCCTTAAGGCTTTCCTCCACAGTTTTCAGCTGGGCATCCAGTTTGGAGATTTCTTCACCTACAGACTGCATTTCTGCAACTATGGAATCTGTATTTTCTCCCGCCTTCTTCATGGCACCAATCTGCTTGGATACGGTGTTACGCTTTGCCTTAAGGTTTTCTACTTCAGCCAGAATCTCACGACGGGTCTTCTCCAGGTCAGTGAATCCATCTAAAGACAAACTATTATTTCTCTTTTTCAGCATCTCCTTAACAGCTTCCAGATTCTCTCTGACAAATTTGATATCTAACACCTTAATGACCTCCATTATATCCAAAATACGTATAGGGAGCGAACTCCCATGATTTATCTTATCTTGTTAATTCTACTATAAATTAATAGCTTTGTAAAAGAAGTTTAAATTCTTATTTCAAAATGTTTATGAGTGTCATCATCGTTTTTATTGACAGATGATTTACCTATATTTTCACCCTGGGACCCTCTCTTGCTGCTTTCAGCTTTATCTTTTTCTTTATTATCTTCCTTAATATTTGTTGGTGTCACAGGTTCATGTTCTTTCTTCTTCAAATAGTTAAGCATGGTAAAACCAATAAATGCCGTCACAAATACCAACACAAAGGGCCATATACTTATCCCACCAAAGCTGGAATTATTGTTTATATGCAAGGCATCATTGCCGGAATCCTTGGTTTCCGTTTGGAGAATCTTATCTGAGGGCATATCGCCTGTAAGTACAGCTTGGGGCTCCGGAAGCTGATCCCTTTCCTTGGTAGTCACTTCCTTTTGCACCTTATCGTCTCCAGAATTATTGGTATTTTGTTGTTGATTTTGGTTCTGATTTTTACCAGTCTTGTCCTCGGGAGAGGAAATATTAATATGAATCCCAAAATCTTTGCCAGTTGTTTCCACTCCTGCATTTGAATCATTATTATGCCCTATATCACCACTGTCCTGACTCTTAGGAGAAACTGGTGGTGTAGGTGGCGTTGGAGCTGTGGGTGCTTTTATGGCCATTGCATTTCCTTTCAAAATAAGAGAAGGCCTTTGACTATACCATCAAGGGCCTTCCATAATTATTTCACCTGTTCAGGATGACAACGCTTGCAAGGAGTATAGCCTTCAGCCTTTGCCTGCTTGTTGTTTTCCTCAGCTGTCTTTCCTTCATCAAAGATTACTGGCTGTAAAATTGTCTTTACCTTTGGGCAGCCTGGACGATGGTATACGCCGGTATAAGACTCTGCCACTCTTTCAATCTCAACCGTAGAAATGTTATTAAAATCATTTTCCAGGGAATCTGAATAAAGCTTATATCCCCCAATCAATAAAAGTACAATAATAACAAGTGCAATGCCTAATTTTGTGTATGCCTTTTTATCCATTTGGATTCCTCCTAATATATGCTTCCTTGATTATACCACTATCAATCCATTAAGTATATATCTATTAGGATTCATATTAAAGAAATACCCCTGCCCAAGGGAGGCAGGGGTAAAACTTTTTAGATAATTATCCTGTTATCGGATTATCAGATGATACCGAGAGCGCTGGATACAACATAGGCAGCAACACCACCGCAGAGTGGAGCAACTACTGGAACCCAAGCATAACCCCAGTTACTGTCACCCTTGTCAGGGATTGGAAGAATTGCATGAGCAATTCTTGGACCAAGGTCACGAGCAGCGTTCATTGCATAACCAGTGCAACCACCAAGGGAAAGACCAAGAGCCCAGATCAAGCAACCTACGAGATAAGGGCCAAAGCCAGGAGCAAGGCCGATGGAGCCCTGAACACCCTTGGAGAAGATGCACCAGATACCGAACATCAGGAAGAAGGTAGCGATAAACTCGCCGAGGAAACCAGTCATCTGGTTACCGCAAGCATTTGCAGTGGAGAATACACCAAGCTTGCTGCCTTCAGTCTCTGCCCAATGTGGGAGATATGCCAGGTAAACAATGATTGCACCGAGGATACCACCGAGAATCTGAACGATGGAAGTAGCAGCGAACTGATCCCAAGTGTAAACACCAGCCAAAGTCTTAGCGATAGTAACGGAAGGGTTGATATCTGCCTGAGGAGCACCGAGAGCAACGGAAGTGTAAACACCCATTACTACTGCGAAACACCATCCAGTAGTTGTGCAGATCCAGCCGCCACCGCGACCATAACACTTAGCCAAAGTCATGTTTGCATTAACACCGCAACCAAATACCATCAGTACCATAGTACCGACGAACTCGCCTAACAAATTATCCATTTTTACATCCCTCTTTCATTAAAATAAATATGAATGAATACTATAATCCATATCTGACACCGGCACCACTTATGAGCCGGTGCCAGATAATGAATCCACACTTAATCAGCAATTAAGCTGATACTTTGGAGTAAATATTACTCCTCATCCAGCCAATGCATGGAATGCTTAACAGCCTTCTGCCAGCCCTTGTAGAGCTTGTCAGCCTCAGCCTTGTCCATTACAGGCTCGAAGCGAACATCAAGCTTCCAAGCGGACTTCAGGTCTTCCTTGTTTGCCCATACGCCTTCAGCAAGACCAGCGAGGTAAGCTGCACCAAGTGCAGTAGTCTCGATGATCTGAGGACGATCAACAGGAACACCAAGGATATCAGCCTGGAACTGCATCATCAGATTGTTGGCAACAGCGCCACCATCAACCTTCAGGGAAGCCAACTTAATGTTGGAATCAGCTTCCATAGCACCCAGTACATCCCTAGTCTGATAAGCCAGGGACTCAAGAGTTGCACGAACGATATGAGCCTTGGTAGTACCACGGGTAATACCGATAATCATACCACGAGCATTCTGATCCCAATATGGAGCACCAAGACCTACAAATGCAGGAACGAGGTATACACCAGCAGTGTCACGAACCTTCTTGGCAACCCACTCAGAATCTGGAGCGGAATCAACCATGCGAACACCATCACGGAGCCACTGAATAGCGGAACCTGCTACGAAGATGGAGCCCTCAAGAGCATACTCAACCTTGCCATCAAGACCCCAAGCGATGGTAGTTACCAGACCGTTCTTGGAATCATAGATATCAGTACCAGTGTTCATGAGCATGAAGCAGCCAGTACCATAGGTGTTCTTAGCCATACCTGGCTCGAAGCAGTTCTGGCCGAACAGTGCGGACTGCTGGTCACCTGCTGCACCGGATACAGGAACGGAAGCACCGAGGATAGATGGCTCAGTGAAGCCATAACGGCAAGAGGAAGGCTTAACCTCTGGCAGCATCTTAGCTGGAACCTTGAGGTAAGACAGGAGCTGCTCATCCCACTTCAGCTCTTTGATGTTGTACATCAAAGTACGG
>DFHJ01000101.1 GCA_002372665.1 Anaerovibrio lipolyticus | reverse complement strand
CTCTCTGGCAGAGTGCATAGCCAAGATAGGTACTCCTATATCCACAGTCCGTACAGGAACCAGGGAAGATGCAATGGAACCTAACGTGGCACCTCCGGGCATATCAGAACGATTAACGTAGTGCTGACAAGGTATATCGTTCCCCTGACGGCACAATCCCTTTACCATGGCTACAGCCTCTGCATCACAGGCGTATCTCTGAGAGGATGCCTGCTTAATAACAAAGCCCTCGTTCAGCAAGGGACGGTTGGTAGGGTCAGTCTTGTCAGGATAATTTGGATGGAGACCATGGGCAACATCCACAGACAGCATAAAGCCACCATTGATCCCCTGCCACATCTGCTCACGGCTATAACCCATACAGGTATATATACGCTCCAGGAGCTGCATAAGATTGGCCGAGGCTGCCCCCTGCTTGGTACGACTGCCGATTTCCTCATTATCAAAAAGAGCTATTATATTTAGTCCTGCCCCTAAGGTTTCAGTTATCCCCTTTAGACAAGCTGCCACAGAGGTTATATTGTCAAGGCGTGGTGAGGAAACCAGTTCTCCTGCCACTCCCAGCTGACAGCCAGCTTCGTAAGGATAAATATTCAGCTCGTATGAAAGAATATCCTCCTTGGACACAGCCAACTCACTTGCCAGCAGGTCCTCCAAAAGGTCCTTGGCTGTATCCTTCCCATTTTCTTTACCAAATACTGCCGCCAATGGCAGCATATCCTTTTGTTTATTAAGGGCCACACCCTCATTGATTTTCTTGTTCATGTGGATGGCCAAGGACGGAATGGTAAGCAAAGGGCGGGCGAAATCTATAAGCTCAGTCAGGGGATTCATGGCATCCTTTCCAGCCAATACCACCTTGCCCGCAATAGATAGAGGCCTATCCAGCCAGGAATATAGTATAGCCCCACCATATCCCTCAGTATTCAACAGGCCGTAGCCATCCTTTATAACACCGGCCTCCGGCTTAATGCGAAAGCCGGGAAAATCCGTATGGGCTGCTGCCAGCTTCAGACTGTTCTTGGCAGTAAGATCACCATTTCCCAAGGTAAAGGCAAAAATAGACGAGCCATAAACCTTGGTGAAATACCTTCCATATCTTTGAAGCTCCCAACCCTCAGTCCAGTCCAGCTCCTGAAAGCCTGCATTCAAAAGCTGCTCTGAGGCAGCACTGGCTGTATGCCAGGGAGAGGGGGATTTCCTAATAAATTCCAGCAAATCTATTATATCACCGTACATATTCCTACCTCCAATATAATCTCCTATTTAAATTTCAGATTAAGCCCCGTGCTCATTACTGTGTACAGGAATAATATACCACTGACAGGTTATTATAGCCAACATAAAGCCTATTAGCATCATTACTGCCATGGGAACACCGCTGTCAGTGCCAAATATACCTACGATTGGCATCATTACTGCACCTAATATCATAGAGGAGCATCCCAGCATGGCAGAGGCACTGCCCGCATTTCTGCCCTGGGTTGAAAGGGCCAATGAAAAACTGGCGGCCCCCACAACAGATAGAGGTGATACGGCAAATAAAAGCAATGCTACAATCACCGCAAAAGGAGCTTTTAAGAAAAAGGCCACTATCAGGAGTGCCGACATTGCCACCTGAATGCATAGAGAATATTTTAGCATAATCTCGTCCCGTACCCTGCCAGCTAACTTGCTGGGTATACCGCCAGTAAACAAAAGGGAAGCACCAATGCCTCCAAAAATATAACTATACACCTGAGGGGAAACCTCATAAATGCCCTGTAATACAAAGGATGAACAGCCTATATATGTAAAAAATGCAGCAAATTCAAACATTTGTACGAAGCAATGACCCATAAAATACTTATTTCTCATAAGGATAGGAAAGGTCAAGATGGTTCTATTGATATTTTTCAGTCTACGCTCCACAGGCAAACTTTCCTTGAAGATTACCGTTGCTCCGGCCATAACAAAACCGATAACTGCCAATACCATAAAGACATGGCGCCAGCTGCCAAAGGCCAGAATCTGACCGCCCAAAACCGGAGCCAAAATAGGAGCCAAACCATTTACCATCATTAATATAGAAAAGAATTTTGTCAGCTCAGCACCCTTACACACATCACGGGCAATTGCTCTGGATATTACGATTCCACAGGCGCCGGCAAAGCCCTGAATAAAACGGGCCGCCAGAAAAACCCATATATTAGTTGCCACAGCACAAACTACGGACACTGCCATAAATACCAGCATTCCCAATAAAAGTGGCAGTTTTCGTCCCTTCATATCACTAATAGGGCCTGCAAATACCTGACCGATGGACATACCAAGCATGGTCATAGTCAAAGTCATCTGTACTATTGAGGTGCTGATGGCATAATCAGCCTGCATCACCGGCAAGGCTGGCAAGTACATATCTGTAGCCAATGGTGCCATGGCAGACATTATTCCCAAAAAAATAACCAACCAAAAAGAGCTCTTTGGTTTACTCATTAAACTACCTCCTAAACATTTAAAGAAAAAGAAGCCAATCCCTGATCAGCTTCCCCTAAAAACTATATATAAAATGATTGTTCATGGATTTATTATAACGCAGTTGTTCAAATTTTGCCATAAGCAAAATATACATACCGAGCGTTTCAACACACCCAAAGCGTCATTGTGTGTTATAGCCCATTTCTTTAAAATTTTCCATAAAGTAAAAAGCTGCTATGATGGCGTTTATCTCTTTCGATTTTACATTAATATGAGTGAATATTCTAACAATTATAAAAATGATATACTGTTGGTATTTTTTTATAAATTATCTTGTATTAACTTGTGCATTACGATATAATTAACACAAACATACCCATAACATTATCAACTTTTTATGATAAGTTTGTACACGGGTATTTGATAAGTTATTTTTCGTTAGAATACAGGTGAATGAATGAAAATCAATCGTCTCCGCAAAATTCAGGAATTGCTTGAAGAGAAAAAAAGCATTTCTATTAATGATCTATGTACCACCTTTGATGTATCCAAAAATACCATACGCCGTGATATTGCCGAGCTGGAAAAACGAGGCACCATCAACAAGGTATATGGTGGCATCGTACTTCAGGAGCATGAAGCTCCTCAGGCCAAAGCTCCGGTCGTAACAGCAGAAGATAACATTGACAAGATTCACAAGCAAAAAATTGCTCGCATGGCAGCCAGTCTGGTGCAGGATGACGATGTTATTTACATAGATTCCGGTACCACCACCATGCACATGATGCCTTATCTTGAGGATAAGCACAACATTACCATTGTCACTGCCAGCATTCACGTTATAAACATTGCGGCGGCATCTGCAAAATTCAACATTATTGCCACCGGCGGCACCATCTACGCCCCTACCAAGGCCTTTGTGGGGCCAAGCGTGCTGAACTGTCTGAAGCAGTACAACATTTCCAAGATTTTCATTTCCAGTACGGGGATTTCCATAGAAAACGGACTTACCACCGCTTCCCCACTGGAATGCGATATCAAGCGTTATCTGGTAGACAAAACCGGTAAGAAGATTCTCATGGTGGACAGCACAAAAATTGATTCCGCATCCCTTATTTCCTTCTGCAATCTGGATGAAATCGACTGCATCGTAGTGGATAAGGAGCTGCCAGCCCGTTATAAGGAATTCTTCGCAGAACATAATATAGAAGTAATTGTTTGTGATGACTAAACGATAACAAAAAAATGCGGCCTGCAGATATTAATCTGTAGGTCGCTTTTTATTGCTATATTACAATAATATGGTGAAAAATGTCCTTCAGACGGTTCCCGCCATATCACAATTACTTATTGTAGGTACGATACATATTTATTGGTTCAGGATTATCATTTATACTCCATACGCCACATGGGCATACACCAGCACAAATCCCGCACCCAATACATTTATTTGGGTCCGATACATAGGTCCAGGAGCCGTCCTCATTTTCTATACGACTGATGGCCTTTTCCGGGCAGGATTCCAGACACATCCTACAGTCACGGCAAGTACCGCAGCTTATGCAACGGGTATGATCATCTGCAGGATCCCCAAGCTGACAATGATGGCACTTTTCAAAATAGGCCTTGGAAAGACGCTCTGCTGGAATCCTTTCCTTTTCAGGGAATGGAATATATTCCTTTCCCATTACATACAAATCAGCATAGTAAGCGGCCTTGATACCATCACCAATGGCATCGGTTAAACGACCAGGCTTAATGACATCACCGGCAGCAAATACCCCCGGCAAAATGGATTTGTCCTTATTGGTAATCAGCCAGCTGTCCCGGAATTTCTTGATGGAATCATCCTCTGGCAAAAAATCCAAAATTGGTGCCTCGCCTATGGATACAATTACCTCATCGGCTGGGATAAAGCGTCCATCATTGGCATAAACTCCGTCCTTGGTAATCTTCTCCGTGAAGAATGGCCATACCAGCTTGCCGCCCCGGCCTTCCACATACTGAATTTCATCAGCAAAGGCCGCCGGCTTCTGCACATCCACAGCCACCACGGATTCAGCCCCCATATCAAAGGCCGCACGGCAGGTGTCCATACCGGAATTACCGCAACCTATTACCACAACACGCTTGCCAACCTTTGGATTTTCACCGCGGTTTACCTTTTTAAGGAAATCCAGCCCCATAGTAAGCAGCTCCTTGCCCTCCCAGTTAAAGTAACGGGATTCATGCCCGCCATTGGCAATGATTACTGCATCATAGGTATCCTGGAAATGCTTAAAGCTATCCTTGTCCACCTTACAATTTGGAACAAATTTTACACCCATTTCTTCTATGCGTTTTAATTCTGCCTCCAAAAGGTCATGGGATAGTCTGCCTCTAGGAATAACCTGCTCCAGCTTACCACCCATTTTCTCTGCATCATCAAAAACGAATACCTCATGTCCCTTACGGGCCAGCTGCCAGGCCGCCGAAAGACCAGCTACTCCACCGCCCACAATGCCCACCTTTTTACCGGTGGACACAGCTGGCTTCTTAACCTTGGTAAAGGCAGAGAGATAACCCAATGGACCAATCTGAATTGCCTCATCAATGGTGCCACGGGTACAGCCATCCATACACGGATTTGGACAAACACTGCCACATACAGAGCCTGGAAATGGTGTATACTGGAGCTCCAGCTCGATGGCCTCCTGAAGTCTGCCCTGACGAATCAAATTATAGCGAAGCTGGGTAGGAATGCCTGTAGGACAACTGAACTCACAAGGAGCCGCATATTTGGCATTATCCCAGCTGGGAACTCTTAAACGATAAAGGCCATTGGAAATGGTGTTATGAACCGCAAAATCATCCATGGCTACATCAGAGAAAATGCCTCCCTTTACCCATTCCTGAGTGCGGAACTCCTTCATAGTCATTTTCTTTGATGGAGTGGCACTCTTTTCCTCAAAGGTAAGAGGACGAAGCTTTTTCCACTGACTCCACTGGGAAAGCTCACCCTTTAGCTCCTGACGCTCGATTTTGCCAAGGAATTCATCCATGCCAGCAGTGAGGAAATCAATATCCTCCTGCTCCAGATCAAGACATTTAATGTCCTTTGGATAGGTAGACACAGGACCACGGACGTAAACCACGCCACCTACCATTCCTACACAGGCCCGCTCGCCGAGAACAGACTCAAATTGTTCTGAATCGTAGCCACAGACGATGGCGCGCCCCCCTCCCATAAACTCAAAGGAGAAGGAGCCGGTATTTTTCAAAATCCAAAGCTCCGGTTCTTCGTAAAGTGGGTCATGCTTCATCAGGGAACCACTACGGGTACCGGCACGGCCACCGATGAAAATCTTACCACCAGCGGAGCAATGGCCTGCTGTATCACCAGCGTCACCCTTTATGGTGATAACGCCACCAGCATTAAGCCAGCCCACATCAGCGGATGTGGAGCCCTCCACCACGATCTCCGTATTTGGCAGGCACATAGAGCCCACACGCTGACCCGCATTTGTAACGTGAAAGGTAAGCTTTTTTCCGTCACTGTTCCATAACGGACCACCTATATCATGCTGACCAGAAGCCGCAATTTCAAACTCAGTTTCTCCAGACCGTACAGCCTCCTCAATTTGAAGGAGCAGGTCTTGGGTGGACATACGCTCATGTCCCTTCATCGTATCAATCTTAAACATATCTTACCGCTCCTTCCTTAGCATACATACTGAATTCCCAGCTTGTCCGCAATGGCCTTGTCAGTAGAAACGAGGGCATCACTGCGGCCCACAGGCAATGAGCTGTTGCCAATAGGAGCCATCAGCTTTCTCAGCTCGGCATCAAAGGCCAGAACATAATCCACGATTTTCTGGGCACCCTTATCCACATCAAGACGCTTAACCAGACGAGGGTCCTGAGTACAGATACCCATTGGACACTTGCCAGTATTACAGGAATTACAGCGACCATGTTCATTGCCCACACAGCCCAAAAGCTGGATAAGCACCTTGCCCACAAATACGCCGTTGGCACCAAGGCAGATCATCTTAAAGGCATCGGCTGCCGCATTGCCAGTAAGGCCAATACCACCGCCGCCATAAAGGGGAATCTGACCCTGAAGCCCCTGCTTTACTGCTGCATTGTAGCAGTCGCGAAGCTTGGAAACCACAGGATGACCGGTATGATCAAGGGAAACCTCATTGGCAGCACCAGTACCGCCCTGAATACCATCCAGGAAGAAGCCACCGCAAATCTTATAGGGATCACGAAGCAGGTTGTTATATACGGATACAGAAGTGGCAGAAGCCGCGCACTTAATGGCAACAGGCACTCTGAAGCCAAAGGCTGCATTCAGTGATAAGTGCATCTTCTGCACAGATTCTTCTATTGAATATAGGCCCTGATGATTTGGTGGTGAGGAAAGGGTTGCCTTTGGAACACCACGAATGGCCTGTACATGCTCTGCAACCTTGGCTGCCGGCAAAAGACCGCCATCACCTGGCTTTGCACCCTGTCCAATTTTAATCAGCACACCGGCAGGATCCGTCACCATGTGGGGAATTGCCTTTATAATACGGTTCCAGCCAAAGTGACCGGAGGCAATCTGCAGGATAAAATATTTAAGATAATCTGATTCCATTAATTTAACCGGCATACCACCCTCACCTGAGCTCATGCGAACTGGCAGACCGCACTTCTCGTTGAGATAGGCACAGGCCAAGGCCACAGCCTCCCAAGCACGGGTGGACAGAGCACCAATGGACATATCAGAAAAAATAAGGGGATAAATCCAGTTTACAGGTGGAGCCTTGTGAGCCATAATCATCTTTCCATTTTCCAGTTTGAAGGGCAGCTCCTTTGGTGAAAGAACACGACCCAATGGGGAACGGATATCAAAGGTATGGCGGGCAGAATCCAAGGATGGGTCTGTCATCTGAGAAATACGTCCAACCACAATGCTGTCCAATGTACGCTGGGCATTAAGATTTGTACGGCCACCACGCTTAATTGGACCACTGTCCTTGGAAAGGAGCACCTGGCGGGTGTCCACATTGCGTACAGGACGGATAGCGTTGTTCGGGCACACCTTTTCGCACATACCGCAACCACGGCAATAATCAGTAAGGCTTGCCTTCTGGCTGATAATTGGACGGGCAATACGTCGATGCTCCGGATTTGGCTGGCTATCCGTAGATACCACAATTGACTGGGCCTGGGTCTTTACCTCAATAGCCTTAAAGGAACAGGTGGCCACGCAGCTGCCGCACATGGTACAGCGTTCAGCATGATATTCGATTTTCCAAGAAAGGTCATTTACTGACACATCCTGTGTTTTTACTGCTTCCATCTCTGTACCTCCAGTTCATCATCAATTACAATTACTTCACGCTCATTAGGATAGATATCCTTTTCCCTGTCACGTCCCGGCATTATTTCATTAAGGCCACAGACCTCAGAGGAAATGGCTACCATATTTTCATCCTGACCAAGGACAACAGGACGAAGCTTTTTGGAATCACAGCAGGTAATCATACGATTATCCGGCAAGGTGGCAATAATTGTATTTGGACCATTGATTTCAAGATGGGCCAGAGACTGACGAATTGCCTTAAGCACCTCTTTATCCTCACGCTCCTCAATTTCCTCAAAAGGCAGAGGAGTAATAACGTGCTTGAAATAATTAATAGGCCACTTCAGCTCGTGAAGGACATAATGAAGTGTATACAGGAAGCACTGGGAATCGGATTCAAAACCGATATAACCACGATGGAGGGACTTCTGAAACTCCTTATTTTTTGTATAGAAGGTATTCTCGCCGTTGGCGCAGAGGGTATAGCCCTGCAAAAAGAATGGATGGGCCGCATAGCGGACAATATCATAATTGGTATTCTGACGGCACTGAACCACGATATTTTTCGCCATCAGTCCGCCATGATCATCCCAAAGATGGAAATAAGTAGCAATATCGCGTGGATCGCCTATTTCCTTTAAAGTAAGCACATCCGGCCAGAAGGAATAAACAAAGCCTTCCCCTGCCTCCTCCAGCAGCTTGCGAAGGGCCAAACGGGTATCAAGCAAAAGATTCTGCTTTTCTTCCTCGGACAGCTCATTGTAATGCTCCGGGAAATCATAATTTCTGAAAACATAATATGGCATAGCCTGTATATCAAGTCCTGGACGCTTATCCGGAATAGGAATCCATTCAGCCAGCTGCACAAAGTTATGGGCATCCATGTATTCCTCTACCATCTGGTTGCCCTTCTGGGTACAGGCCATGGAAAGGAGTGGTTTTTCTTTATAGTTGGCAAAAGTACCATATAAATCCTGCATTACCATGGCGAAGCCTGAATTATCATGCCCCTCCTGCTGAGGAAGCATCAAATGTAAAGCTTTAGATGGATGAACAGGCACCTTACTTTTTATTGAACCAATTCTACACATCGTAACACTCCTCCAATACACCTTAATCAGTTTTTAAGCTAGAAATAACAACTAAGTTAATTTTTAAAATACTCAACAAAGACATTTGTTTTTGTACAATACATCCCTTTTGAGTAACAAGTATAATTATATGTATCATTATTCCAACTGTCAATATAATTATTCATATATTATTACAATAATATCCTTATTTTGCTATATTTATATGTTTTTTGAATAACCTTATTATGTATATTTATACATTATTTATTCTCTGTTATACAGAAATATAAAAAATATATTGTATACAATACCAGTGAACCCTTGTCCTGTCTAGTTCGACCTAATTATTACAATATATCATATTATGTATGTTTTGTATTGTTTTTCGGTATACATGCTAAATATTCTGTCATAAAAGAGTAACAATATGGCATTTTCCAAACAAAAACAGACGCAAAAGCAAACGCAATATTTTGCGTCTGTTTTGCGCCTGAAAGCAGCTTTTAATTATCTTATTGCACCTTTCCCAAGGCCTTGCCCATAAATTTTTCCTTCATTACAGCAAAACGCTCATGGATGCCGGAGCCGATTTCTTCCCTGTCATCAAAGGCCTTCACCTCAAAGGTTATCTTTCTGCCATCCACCGCAGTTACCCGGGCTTCGGCCCTTATATTCAGGCCAGTGGGAGTTGCGGCCTTGTGCTGAATATTCAGTGATATACCCACGGTGGTCCAGCCCTCTGTTAATAGTGGCTCCAGTGCCTCTGTGGCGGCCTTTTCCATAAGACATGTCATAGCCGGTGTGGCATAAACCTCCAAACTGCCACTGCCCAATTTCTTGGCTGTGTTTTTATCTGTAACCTTCTCCGTTACGATATTCGTCAGCCCCACCTTTATTTCTTCCTTCATAAAATCCATTACAAAACACCTCTCTCTTTTGTAAAAGAAAAGCTGTGACGAAATAAAATCATTTCATCACAGCTTTATTACTAATTAATCTGCAAATACTGGCTCTGCAGCTTTGAAGGTCATTTCACTATGGCCCTTGAATATGCCACCATCCTCAATCTTCAAACTGCCAACCTTCACATCACCAATAAGGGAACCAGTAGAATAGATGGACAAACCGTTTTCAATAGTTGCATTGCCCTCCACCTGGCCGGAAATCATCAGCTCAGGAGCTACAATATCACCCTTAACACGGCCGTTTTCGCCAATGAGAACCTTGCCGGAAACAGTAATTGAGCCTTCAACGGTACCATCAACACGAAGATTGCTGCTACCATTAATTTCTCCTTTAATAATAGTGTTTGCACCAATAATGGTCTCTATATCATTTCTGCCAGTACCTTCCAGCTGCTTCTTCATGCTACCAAACATCTATCTTCTCCTTATAAAACGATCTTACCTTATATATCCTGCTGGATTAACAATCTGACCATTGACCCTAACCTCATAATGAACATGAGGACCAGTGCTAAAGCCAGTGCTTCCCATATATGCAATAACCTGACCACGTTTAACATGCTCACCGGCGCTGACTACAACCTGCTGGGCATGTCCATATCTGGTCATAAAGCCGTTGCCATGATCAATATCTACCATGTTGCCATAGCCGCCGGAATTCCAGCCAGCCACAGTAACGATACCATCGGCAGTAGCCACGATAGGAGTACCATAATCATCAGCAATATCAATGCCTGGGTGAAAATCGCTGCCCCCCCATCTCATACCAAATGGAGAGCTGACATCACCAGTGGACGGCCAAATAGACGGAGTAGATGCATTCACACTCTCCTGCTGCTGAATCTGACGATGCTGTTCATTTAAGATATCTCTCAGTCTGGTAAGGCTTGCTCTGCGCTGAGCAACCCGCTTTTCAACATTATCAAGAGCATTGCTTACGTCCTTCAAATCCAACTGCTTGTACGGACCACCCTGACCATTATGGGTGCCATCACCATCATTGCTGTTGACAACACCAGCTTCATCGCCTGCAACACCGGAAAGCTGACGAAGCTCTTTTTCTATCTGACCGAGCTGTTCTACTTCATCCTGAAGGCTGGTTGCCTTCTTTGATAATTCCAGAAGCTGCTCCTGTTGAAGGCTGTTAGCCTCCTTAAGCTTCTCAATCTGTGAGGCTTCATTTCGCAGGGAATAACTGCTATATACTGAGTAGCTAAAGGCACCAGCCAACAAAATAACCACTGCTGCAACAGAGAACAGTGCGTACTTAATCCATTGCATTGGCAAATGCACACTTCGTACATCAGATCCCTGATGAGGTATAATCTTGATAGTATACTCGCGATTATCCACAGTATTTCCTTTCTTGTCCAAATAAAATCCTCCAAACAAATAATCACAATAAAATAGACTCTATAGCTGGAATATTATACCATAGAGTCAATTAATTTTCAAATAGTAGAAATGATTTATAACGCCATTGTTCAAATTTTTCTTCTTTAGAAGAAAAATCTTCCAATTAGCGTTTCAACGAGCTGGGAGATATGCTCACCAGCTGTTGTAGTTTGTTTTCCCCCACCTAAAGAGGAAGGGGATATCTTAAAGCTCGTTATATTTTTATCTCTGAGCCATTGCCTGCTTTAATGCATCTTCCTCTTCGCTGGTCATCTGATAAGTGGATTTTCCGGCAGTAATAGGTTTTACATAACTGCGGGAATCCTCACGGCCAAAAATACTGGACATTACAACGCCGTTATTATCTGAGTCAAGCATAGCTACCGCATAGCTAAGATCACTGCCCATATCCTCAAAGGCGCGGAAGCGGACAACAGCCACCTTTGTAATGGCCTGCTGAAGAAGGGCTTTTATGTCTTCAATATTATTCTTGATTTCCTGGTTTTCCTCGGACACAGCCTTGGCATCATCCACGCAGCCAATTATTAGGCGTTCAAGATTGGCACCATCCACACCGGTCATCATTTTCTTGTAACGCTTCTTCATGTAATTGATATTATATATTACATTTATCATCATCAGATACATGACGATCATCAACACACCCAATGCAGCCACCATATAGCTGAGATTATTAACAACGAACTTCATTATTTCGGTATTATCCATTTACAGTAAACTCCATTTCATAATTAAACGTTAAACTTTCCTGTGGTGGAAAATTCTCTTAGCTTTTTTAGCTTTTCAGCATTATCATTTGCCTTTATCTTTTCTGTAAGCAAATCAATAATTCTCTCCAGATCATCCTGAGAAGCAAAATCAATTTCCAGCTTTTTCTTCTTGCCTGTACCCTTTATACGAACCGACGTGCCGAGAATCATTTTTAACTTATCCTCTGCATCCAAAATAAATAATTGGACAGGATCTGTATCCACACCCTTGGTATCCACCGGCTTCTCATCAAAGTAATCAGGATGCTTTAAAAGCTGTTTTACCAATGCCTCCACCTTACGCACAGACAAATCATTGTCTATTATAAAGTTTGCAGCCTTTTCTTGCAAGTCCATATCCTCAATGGCCAAAAGTGGCTTTGCCTGTCCCATGGAAATTTTGCCTTCCACCAGCATTGCCTGAATCTTCTCAGACAGCTTCAAAAGGCGCAGGAAATTGGCAATATGGGAACGGCTACGGCCAACCTTCTTGGAAAGCATATCCTGGGTAAGACCATAGTCAGATAAAAGATGATGATAAGCATGGGCCTCTTCAACAGGATTCAGGTTTTCACGCTGAATATTTTCTATGAGAGCAATTTCTGTCATCTGAGCATCGTTGAATTCCTTTATAATGGCAGGAATTGTTTGCTTTCCCGCAAGCTTTGAAGCCCGAAGTCTTCTTTCACCGGCTATAAGCTCATATCCCTTGGCAGTCTTTCTGACAATTACCGGCTGAAGAACTCCATATTCCTTTATAGAATCCTGAAGGGCATTTAAGGCTTCCTCATCAAATTCTGTACGAGGCTGATTTGGATTTACCTTAATTTTACTCACTTCAATTTCCTGAGGTGAAGTGGCTACAGCTGATGCCTCAATTTTACTTTCATTATCCTTTACAACATGGAGCTGTTCCTTTTTATTTTCCTGTGGCTTTGCTGGCTTGTTTACTGTTGACCCACCAAGACCTAAAGCGCCAAGGCCACGGCCGAGGCCACCTTTTTTCTTAACCATTCTCTATAACCTCCTGTGCAAGGTCCATATATGCCTGTGCACCCTTTGATGTTGGATCATAGGCAAAAATTGGGCAGCCATAGGAAGGTGCCTCACTAAGCCTTACGTTTCGTGGAATAGTAGTATTATAAACTCTGTCCCCAATGTGATTGCGAACCTCTGCCTCAACCTGCTGTGAAAGGTTGGTACGGGAATCATACATGGTGAGGACAACGCCCTCAATGTAAAGATTTACATTAATTTTGGACTTAATCATTTCAATAGTATTGAGAAGCTGTGAAAGTCCCTCCAAAGCATAGAACTCGCACTGCAGCGGAATGAGAACAGAATCTGCCGCAGCCAAGGAATTAAGGGTCAAGAAGCCAAGGGAAGGCGGACAATCAATAATGATATAATCGTAGTTATCCTTCACCTTGCTAATTGCCTTCTGCAATCTATACTCCCTGTCCTCAAGGGAAGCCAGCTCAATTTCTGCACCAGCCAGACCAATCTGAGATGGAACAATATCTATCTTATATTCAGTCGGTAATATGATGTCGGCAATCTCCCATTCATCGATTATAATATCATATACACTGAGCTCCAGCTCCTGCTTGTTGATGCCAAAGCCACTTGTTGCGTTTCCCTGAGGATCACAGTCCACCAGCAATACTTTTTTTCCCTTTTCTGCCAAAGCAGCACTTAGGCTAACGGAGGTTGTGGTCTTGCCTACGCCGCCTTTCTGATTTGCAACAGCAATTACCTTGCCCATTTAGTCACCGACCTTACTATCCATAGTTGAATTTTTCGTACCCATATATTGTACCATTAATAGATATTTTTTTCGATATGAAAAGTAATTGTTTTTTATTTTTCTTCATGGCAAAATAGAGTGAGATTATTTTCAAATTGTTTCACGTGAAACAATTTGGATGCCGAGGTGATATTATGGCAATTTTCAACTCGCCTTTTTTTGAAATAGACAAATCAGAAACAAAAAGATATGCCGGTCTCAGACAATCAGAATTCGATGAGAAAATAATCGAAGAAGCCTGCGAACTGGCACGATTAATTATTCACCCCTCAGGTAATTGGGAAATATACGATTATGATGATAAATCCCAAACTATTTTATCTACTCCCCCATTTCATATTCAGGGAGAATCCATCAAAAAGCATCTCACGGGTTGTAACAAGGTAGTATTGCTATCTGCCACTGTAGGACAGGAAATCGAGGAAAAAATAACTTCTTTATTTAAGGAAGGAAAGTATGCCCTTTCACTGATTCTTGATGCTGCAGCTACATCAGCAGTGGAGCAAAATGCTGATTTGATGGAAAAAGCCATCTTTGAAAAGGTATCCCGCCAGGGATATAAAATGAAATGGCGTTTTAGTCCTGGCTATGGTGACTGGCCAATAGAACAGCAGCCTGAAATGATACGCACTTCAAAGGCTGATATAATAGGGGTCCATCTTACTGAATCCATGATGCTGGAACCAAGGAAATCCATTACTGCAATTATAGGGTTATATTTAATGGAAGAAAAATGTACAAACACAGAACAAAAGCATAATTGTGCAATTTGTGAGAAAACCAACTGTTTTGCTAGGAAATAGCTTGCGTGTATAGCTGTAAACCTATATACTTTCTAGTATATACCTATTATGTAACTAATATTGATAATTGTCATGTGGGTGTTCCATTCATGCACTTCGCTGATGTCACAGCAAAAAGGATATTGCTTTCTATGTATAATTGACGGGCGTTGCGGCCGTCAGCCACTTCATATCTTCGTCTATAAATGTTATACTGATGTGACATTTTTAGCTACGTTTATTCATGAAATCACCCACATGCCACCTGCAACTGTATAATGATGGATATAATATTCAGGAGCAAATTACCTGAAGCATTTGGCGAATGGCGTAAAAAAACTATTTTCTGCATTCTTACACATCAAGAAAACATCCACTGTTTGAGCGATGCAAATAAACACAATTAAACATCGCGAGTTTGGATTTTTCTTGATGACTAATTAATAGCAAAACAATAGTTTTAGCCATGAGACCATGGCTGAAGGTAACTGCTCCTGACAATATATGACAAAACTAAAATACTAAATTTACACATATTTTAAGGAATGATTTTATGATTCATATATTTGACGGTGCCATGGGCACAATTTTACAGCAAAAAGGGCTGCTGGCCCCAGGCTACTGTCCGGAGCTTCTGAATGTAGATAAGCCGGAAGAAATTACTGCTGTTCATCAACAATATATTGATGCCGGATCCACCATAATAGAAACAAATAGCTTTGGTGCTTCACCATTGAAGCTGGCTCATTATAATCTCAGTGAACGAGCCAGAGAAATTAATATCGCAGCTGTTAAAGCTGCCAAAGCTGCAGCAGGTGATAAGGTAAAAATTGCCGGCAGCATGGGACCAACAGGAAAATTCATAAA
>DFHJ01000095.1 GCA_002372665.1 Anaerovibrio lipolyticus | reverse complement strand
AACGCTAATTGGAAGATTTTTCTTCTTAAAGAAGAAAAATTTGAACAATGGCGTTATAATAATACATCATTTCTGTTGGAGGGGCTATGAAAAATAAAACTACTGCCGTTCTGGAGCATGAGTTAAGCGAAACAAAGCGGGTTGAGGATTACCTGACTGCCAATGATTCTGAGTTTGTTAATCAGACCTTGAGTGAGCATCTGGAGGAGCTTATAAAAGAAAAAGGGCTAAACAAAGCCCTCATAATTGAACAATCCGGTCTGGACAAAGTATATGCCTATCACATTTTCGCAGGTCGTAAAAATACCTCCCGAAATAAAATATTAGCACTGGCCATTGCCATGGGACTGACACCAGATGAAACACAACACCTCTTATATTATGCAAAGGCCGAAAGGCTCTATGTGCGCAACAGCTGGGATAGTGTAATATGGCATGCCCTGAAAAATAAGCTTTCCGTATTGGAAACAAATCTCTTATTGGATAAGCTTGGAGAAACGAAGCTTCTTGATTAAACTAAATATATCTCGACAGAAACCTCATCCACCGCCATTACAGGACCGCAGCGGTCCCCCTTCCCCAGAGGGGAAGGCTATTTTACTTGCAGCTCAGCTGCGTCTACAGTATTCTGCATCAGCATGGCGATGGTGAGCAGACCTACACCGCCTGGAACTGGGGTGATAGCACCGGCTACTTCCTTAACTGCGTCGAAATCCACATCCCCCACCAGCTTTTTAGGTGCAATACGGTTTATACCCACATCGATTACGGTGGCTCCCGGCTTAATCATGTCCGCAGTGACAAACCTTGGCTTGCCAACGGCGGCAACCACAATATCAGCTTCCTTTACCACATCTTTCAGATTCTTGGTACGGGAGTGACAGATGGTAACGGTGGCATTCTTGCCCAAAAGCAGGTGAAGCATTGGCTTGCCCACAATATTGCTGCGGCCAATAACCACAGCCTTGGCTCCCTCCATAGGAATCTCCGCCAGCTCCAGCATACGGATACAGCCATGTGGTGTACACGGTACCAGCGCCTTCTGACCGGTTACCAGACGACCCACATTAACAGGATGAAAGCCGTCTACATCCTTCAATGGGTTAATTGCCTCCAGCACCGCGGACTCATAAGGCTGCAAGGCCTTAGGAAGTGGAAGCTGAACCAAAATACCATGAATTTTAGGGTCATTGTTAAGACGGTTGATTTCAACAAGAAGCTCCTCGCGGGTAGTGGTTTCAGGCATTTCCACGCTCTCGGAATAAAAGCCCAGCTCAGTGCAGGCCTTGTGCTTATTCCTCACATAAACCTGGGAAGCGGGATTTTCCCCCACGATAATAACTGCCAATCCAGGAGTAACGCCATATTTCTCCTTTAACTGAGCAGCCCTCTTGCCTGCCTCCTCACGGATTTTAGCCGCAAAATACTTGCCTTCCAATAATCTTGCCGTCATAACTTACCTCCAACTTTAATTCCGCCTTGGTTCCCCCCTCAGCCAGTAGTCTAACTGAGAGAACCAAGGCTGTAACACCTCATCCGCCTCGCAAGCTCGGCACCTTCCCCAAAGGGGAAGGCTTTATTACTTCAAAAAAACACTGGCCAAGGTAAAGAAAAACATGGCCACAGATACTATGCCATTTCGCATGTAATACTCTCTGGTAAAGGCACCAAAGCCCTTGATGGCAATTAGGCGATGCTGGTAATAAAGCACAGCCGCAGAAACTACCACGCCTAAATAATATATAGCCCCCAGCTCAAAGAGAGAACCCATATAAACGAATATCCCAAGGCATACCACGTGGGTTAGCTTAGCTAGTAGCAGGGCATTCTTGGCCCCAATAGCTGTAGCCATGGAATGAAGGCCATGTGCCTTGTCAAATTCCTCATCCTGGGCACCATATACCACATCAAAGCCCCCTATCCAGAGAGCCACTGCCACAAACAGAACAATCATCGGCCAGTCAATGGTGCCTGTAACCGCTACCCAGCCTCCAGCAGGAGCCATGGCCACGGCAATACCGCACACATAGTGGCAAAAACAGGTTATACGCTTCATGTATGGATAAACTATAAAGGGCAGTGCCGCCAGCGGCAGCAGCTTAATGCAGATTGGATCCAGCTGCAACACGGAAAATATCAGCACTGCAAAGCAGATGGCCACCAGCAGGTAAATATCTTTTTTAGTGAGCTGGCCTGCCACCATGGGACGTCCCTTAAAACGTGGCTGGTCCACATCGTATTTCAAATCAATAAGGTTATCCAGAGCCAGGGCCGCACTACGGGCTGCCACAATGGTAAGGGTAATCCAAACCATTATCATAATATCCGGCTTGCCATCAGCAGCCAAAAAGGCCGCCATATATGCAAAGGGAAGGGAAAATACAGTCTGATAGAATGCCACATTGTTCAAATGAGCATCCATCTTCTGCCAAAAACTATTCATACTGTCAGTCAAGTCCAAGCTCCTTCCACTTTGAGTCCACCAAATCCTTTATATCCTGGGTCATTTCAATTTCATCAGGCCACTCACGGGTATGACCTTCCTCCGGCCAGGATTTGGTGGCATCAATGCCCACCTTGGTACCCCATTTTGCCATAGGAGATGAGTGGTCAAGAACATCAAGAGGTCCCTCCACCATTACCAGATCACGCTTGGCATCGATGTTATTGAATACACGCCACCATACTTCCTTTGGATTCTGCACATCAACATGGGCATCCACCACAATAATCATCTTTATGAACATCATCTGTCCCATTCCCCACAAAGCATTCATAACCTTCTTGGCCTGCATAGGGTAGGTTTTCTTGATGGATACGAAGATGCAGTCGTGGAATACGCCCTCCAATGGCATATTTATGTCGATAATCTCCGGAATCGCCTGCTGAAGAAGTGGCAGGAAAATACGCTCCGTGGCCTTTGCCAGGAAGCAGTCCTCCATAGGTGGCTTGCCCACAATGGTAGACGGATAAATAGGGTTTTTTCTATGGGTAATGCAGGTAATATGGAATACAGGGTAATAATCCGCCAGGGAATAATAGCCGGTATGGTCACCAAATGGCCCCTCCCAACGGGTTTCATCCACATCCACATAGCCCTCCAGAATAATTTCTGCGTGGGCAGGAACCTCCACATCAACGGTTTTGCACTTTACCATTTCCACGCCCTTGTGACGAAGGAAGCCAGCAAATACCATTTCATCAATATCACGAGGAAGTGGAGCTGTTGCAGCATAGGTTACCACAGGATCAGTACCGATGGCCACTGCCACCTCCATGCGCTGCGCCCCCATAGCCTTGGTATCACGGTAGTTGTCCGCACCGTTTTTATGGATATGCCAGTGCATACCAGTGGTTTTGCTGTCATACTTCTGAAGGCGGTACATACCCACATTCCGCTTTCCCGTATTTGGATTTTTGGTAAAAATCAACGGCAGGGTAATGAAGCGACCACCATCCTGAGGCCAGCACTTCAAAATTGGGAACTTATCCAGAGATGGATTATCGGTGATAACCACCTCCTGACAAGGTGCCTTCTTCACATACTTAGGGAAATTAATAGCCCCCTTTGCAGTTGGAATTATGCTGAGCAAATCCATTTTATGGGAAACGGAAATGTAAGGAAGACGCAGGATTTCCCTCAGCTCATCCGCTATATCATCCAGCTTTTCCACCCCAAAGGCAATAGCCATACGCTCCATACTGCCAAAGGCATTCATGAGCACTGGCATATCGTAGCCCTTTACATTCTCAAAGAGCAGGGCGACATTTTTCTCCCCCTCCATTTTGGATACCCGGTCCGTTATCTCTGTGATTTCCAGCTCACAGTCCACCTCAGTTTTAATACGCTTCAGTAAACCGCGGCTCTCCAATTCAGCTATAAACTCCCGCAAATCCTTAAAAGCCATGCTTAGCCTCCTACTTTCTTAAAATGAATCTTACAACCAAATAACTCAGTCCATACAGTGCCGTCAGCGGAAGTGCCAGAGTAATCTGGGAGATTATGTCCGGCGGTGTCAGCAGGGCACCAACGATAAAGGAAACAAAAAATACGTATCTGAAATATTTTTTGAGCTGTTGGGAAGTTACCAGCCCAATGGCCGCCATTATTATAATAACGAGCGGCAACTCAAAGGCAAGCCCAAAGGGCAATAGAAATGTAATTATAAAATCAAGATACTTCTCAATGGAAAACAGTGGCGATAAATCCTCTGAACCCATTCCCATAAAGAATTTTATTCCAATAGGAACTATGAGGAAAAATGAAAAGGCCAGTCCCGTATAAAATAATAAAATTGAGCTTGGAACCATGATTCCCAGCACCATCCGCTCCCGTCTGGTAAAGGCCGGCACAAAAAAACGCCAGATTTCGTAAAAAACCACTGGAGTAGCTAATAGAAATCCGGAAAACAAAACCACCTTTGCATAGGAAAAAAAGGCCTCGCCGGGATGCATAAAATATAGTTTTCCCGCCGGTGCCAGCAAAAACTGCATTATTTCCTCATCAAAGACATAGGTTATACAGCTTCCCAACAGAACAGCCACGACACAACGAATAAGGCGCCGCCTCAGCTCCGTCAGATGGTCAATTATGGACATTTCATCATCATTTTCCAGGCTGGCGATTTCCTCATTTTCAGCCATGCCCTCTGATTCAATATCCTCTAACTTTTCTTCATCTGCACCCATAATTACGCTTCATCCTTGGATTTATCTTTAGACTCAGCAGTGATATTGATAGTGTCCTTATCATCACTGCCGCTCTGTGCAGACTTGAATTCCTTGATACTTTTGCCAAAGGCCTTGCCAATATCAGGCAATTTGCCAGGCCCAAAAATAACCAGACCAATAATCAAAATTAAAATAAGTTCTGGTACGCCAAATCCACCAAACATAATATGCCTCCTACCCATACATAAACTTTTCTATCTACTCAATTATAACCCCATTATTCAAATTTTTCTTCTAAAAGAAGAAAAATTTCCATTTGAGCTTCTATGAAGCTGGGAATATATTAAATCTCTAAAAAAATATCCCCTCCAGAAAATGAAGGGGATATACAATTATCACTGTTTATCTTTACCATCAACCATACCAGAAGGCTCAGCCGATTCATCCACTTTCTTCTCTTCTGTGGAAGCCACCAGCTTCTTGGCAGTCTTTTCGGCGGGCTCATCCTCCATAATGCCGTTGGACACCTTGCGGAATTCCCTTATGGTTTTACCCAGGGTTCTCCCCAATTCAGGCAGCTTGCCAGGGCCAAACACAATAAGGCCAATGATAAGAATAACAATTAATTCTGGGGCTCCTATGCCAAACATCACGTTACCTCCGTGAAATAAACATATCTTCTTAGAATTCTCTGCCAGCAATGAAATCAGCAGCCATCATATAGGCAGCTCTCACATCCTCAGGAATACTCTCCGGCAGGACATTTCTTGCTCTGTCCAGATATTCCTCAACCTTATTCTTGGTAAAATCAATGCCATCAGTTGCCCTTACAATCTCCAGGGCCCTGTTCAAGTCCTCCTTGGTCATATCGCGATTAGTAACTATAGAAAACAGCTCATCCTTATCTGGAGAGGTTTCCAATGCTCTGATAGCCGGTAAGGTAATAATACCCTGAAGAATATCATTGCCTGCTGGCTTACCAATGGTCTTGGAATCACCAGTGAGGTCCAGTAAATCATCAGTAAGCTGGAAAGCCATACCTACACTGTAACCATAGTCGTACAAGGCCTGAACATCCTTTTCCGGAAGTCCCATAACGTGGGCACCAAGCTGACAGCTGATGGCCAGGAAATTGGCAGTCTTCATGGCAATACGCTCATAGTATTCCTCAGTATCACAGGACGCCTTATAGATTTCCTTGTTCTGAATGAGCTCACCGGCGGAAAGATCCGCCAATAGTCTGGAAAGCTGGTTGTTGACCCTCTCACCATAGCCGTTTTCCGTCACCAGCACAAAGGCTTTCGCAAAGAGATAATCCCCTGCCAAAATAGCCAGCTGGTTGCCCCACTTGGCATTGGCAGTAGCCTCACCACGACGGGTAGCGGCACTATCCAAAACATCATCATGAACCAGTGAAGCCATGTGTATAAGCTCTAATGCCACAGCCAGCGGCATTACTCTTTTTAAATCGAAATTCTCACTGCAACGGGCAGCCAGAAAAAACAGTGCTGGGCGCAATCTCTTGCCCCCGGCCTTTATCAAATGATTGCCAATCTCGGTAATGGTGGCAACCGGAGATACAACAGATTCGTGCAAAGCCGTTTCCAGCTCAGCCAAATCTGACTTTATTATTTCAAATAACTTGTTAGCCAATTCTATCCCTCACACAAATAAACTAAGCCTTAATAATTCTACTATATATTGCAGTGTTTTTCAAATAAAATGAGACTTATTCAGCAGTATACATGTCCGCTGAATTTAGTCGAATTTTACCCAGGGCCTTACGGATGCTTAACTGCCAAATTTAAAGTGGGGGTTGTAGCAGCCGTTGGCATCGGAAAAGCTTTGATTATCAGGCTATATTCTTATTCGTGTCTAGTCACTTCAAACCGTTGTAATTTAATTTTTTCCTCTGGAGAAATCCCGCCTTTGCGTCGGGCAATGGATATTTGTTCCTCCACAGTATCTACACCATCCAAATCAGGCAATAGAAGCCCCCGCCTATGGCCATCCTCACTTGATACAATCACCCCATACCGCTTCACATCCAGCTCAGCAGGACTGTCTATTGCCTCAGGCTCTGACAATATATCCACATCGTATACCAAATCCTCCAATTCATCCTCTGTTACTGCTGAGAAACGGGGATCAGCCGTTCCTGCTGATATGGCATTGGCGATGATTTCTGATGCCAAACTATCCCTTACAGGCAATATAGTACCTATACATCCCCGGAGCTGACCCGCTTTTTTTATGGACACAAAAGCACCGGCCCGGGTATTAATCATTTCCTCCGGCAAGCCCTTAGGTACTTCTATATGTTTATGATAACGTACATAGCTTTCAAGACTTTTTCGTGCCAGCCTTAAATAATCGTCCTCTTTTTTCCTTAACTCCTCCATATTCTTTTTATGACTATCCACAACCTGTTCACCTATGTTACGTTTAACGTTCTCTCCCTCAGGAATAAAGCGTGCCACGCCATAGCCAACACCAAAAGGCCCCTCACATGACAGCAGCTCTGCATCCACATTCAGGCAATCAAAGGCACCCGCCATTATCCAAAATGAACGCAGGCCACATTCTGCGGCACCTTCTGCCAGCTTGGATGGGGTTGTGAGCAGCTCCAGAAAATCTCCTGAAGAAAAGCAATCTGCCATACGCTGGTCAAAAACCGGTCCCTCCTTGGCAAAGCCATAAGGGCCATCTGCCTTTAGCTTATGGGATAAATCACCGCTCGCCACTATCATCATGCGACGACTCATAATACCCGCTATTTCTCTGAGCAAAACCCCTAAGGTGTAGTGATGAATATTGGAAAGGCCGGAAAGACCTATACGCACGATTTTCCCGTTATATCCAGCCTGTTGAAGAAAATACAGAGGAATCATTGTTCCATGATCCAAGTGTCTGTCCTGACGCCCCAGAGTCCCCGCAGCCAGCTTTATTTCCTTGGCGGTATCTGTCACCTTTTGAACAAATTCCTCATCGTAATCAACGTGGAAGGCCAGCTCTGGATGTCCAAAATTAGCAAAGCTCCCCTCTGCTGAGTCACCTGAGGAAATTTGCATATAATCAGCATACATGGTTGCATGAGGGCTGGTAATAATCACCAAATCAGGATTATTTTCCACAATCCATGCTGCTACAGTCTTATATGCTTTTATAGTATCAGATATTTTATTTTCCTCACCCCGGCCAATCTCCGGCAAAATAAGCGGCGGATGAGGTACAACACAAGCTCCAAGAAATGACATGCCAACACCTCCAAACATTCATGTTTATATGTTTTATATTACGACATTTGGTAACAAATTCCTTTTTGTTTATTATTCGCGGGTGGCATGGGATGAGCCCATGAAGTAATGGAGCTGTAAAATGTCACTCTTATACACATAAAAAGACTGCCGCATTGAAATCAACACGACAGTCATTTCTATTCAACAAATATTCAATTACTTATTGAAAATGTTCTTAAGAGCATGCTTATTTACATCGCGGTTCAGCTGTGCAAGATAAGTAGTCAGCTTAATGTTCTTAGGGCAAACCTCTACGCAGTTCTGGGAGTTACCGCAGCTGGTAATACCGCCCTTGCCCATAAGAGCTTCAAGACGCTTTTCCTTGTCGAACTTTCCAAGTGGATGGAGATTGAACAAGTAAGCCTGTACGGATGGAGATGCACCGATGAAGTCGGACTGAGGACCAACGTTAGGGCAAGCCTCCAAGCAGCAACCGCAGGTCATGCAGTGAGAAATCTCATAAGCAGTGGTTGCAGTGTAAGGATTCTGGATAGGAGCATCCTTAACTTCCCAAGAACCATCAACCTCAACCCAAGCCTGTACGCGCTTGAGTGACTCGAACATTACGGAACGGTCAATAAGGAGGTCACGGATTACAGGGAATGTTCTGGCTGGCTGCAGACGAATTGGCTGCTCCAGCTCATCGATCAGGGCGCAGCAAGCCTGACGGGCACGACCGTTAATAACCATCATACAAGCGCCGCAAACCTTCTCCAGACAGTTGCACTCCCAAACTACCGGAGCAACCTTCTTGCCATCAGTAGTTACAGGATTCTTCTGGATTTCCATCAGGGAAGCTACTACATTCAGAGCAGGACGATATGGAATCTCGAACTCCTGAGTGTAAGGCTTGCTGGTAGGGCTATCCTGACGCTCAATAATAAACTTAACTGTTTTCTTCTGTTCTGCCATTCTATTTTATCCCCCTATTACTCTTTCTTTGCAACAGCGTAGTTACGAGGACGTGCCTTAATGAGGGAGTGCTCAAACTCCTCATAAGTTACAACTGGCTCCTCAGTTGCTGCATCAAAGCTTACAACGGATGTAAACATGAACTTCTCATCATTACGAGGATAGAACTGTAACTCGCCATCCTTCTCAATGCGCTTGCCATTTTCATCCAGCATAATCTTTGCATGTGCACCACGGGACTCATCACGGGAACGAGCAGACTTGGTGATAGCCATAGCATAGATAATCATGTTACGGAGCTGACGAACGAACATAGCCTCCTGGTTAGCCCAGTTGCCGTGGTCAGTTACACCGATGTTCTCCCAACGCTTCAGGATTTCCTTCAGCTTGCCGAGGCAGATATCCAAACCGTTGTTATCACGCTCGATGGATACATACTCGTACATAATCTCGCCCATTTCCTGATGGAGCTTATGAGCATTCTCAGGACCGTTCATCTGACGAATCTTGTCATACTCATCCTGAACTTCCTTGCGTGCAGCCTCGATTTCAGCATCGGTGATTTCGCACAGCTTGGATACGTTCTCCTTAGCCCACTTCACAGCCTCTGGACCGGAAACAGTACCGGAGTAAGCAGCAGACAGCAGGGAGTTAGCACCAAGACGGTTTGCACCGTGATACTGATGGTCGCACTCACCGGAAGCCATGAGGCCAGGAATGTTGGTGAAATGCTTTCTATCTACATAGATACCGCCCATGGAATAATGAACGGAAGGGAAAATCTCCATTGGAACCTTACGAGGGTCCTTACCAACAAACTCAGTGTAAATCTCGATGATACCGCCCAGCTTGCGCTCCAGATAATCTGCAGGAATGTGGGACAGATCGAGGTATACACGACGGTCATGGTTGATACCAAGATCCATGTGAACGCAAACCTTGAAAATAGCACGGGATGCTACGTCACGAGGAACGAGGTTACCATAAGCTGGGTACATATCCTCAAGGAAGTACCAAGGCTTACCATCTCTGTAAACCCATACACGACCACCCTCACCGCGGCAAGCCTCGGACATCAGACGGTTCTTATCGGAGCCTGGGATTGCGGTTGGATGAATCTGAATGAACTCAGGGTTAGCAATTTTTGCGCCCTGCTGATATACTGCAGAAACTGCAGAACCATTACAAATAGTGGAAGCGGTGCAACGGCCAAATACCTGACCAGGGCCACCGGTTGCAAGAATAACAACATCAGCCTTGAAAGCCTTGATTTCCATGGAGTTCATGCTCTGAGCAATAATACCACGGCAAACACCGTTCTTATCCTTGAAGATCTTTACGAATTCCCAGAACTCGTACTTGGTTACGCCGCCCTTAACTTCCCAACGACGAACCTGCTCGTCAAGAGCATAGAGGAGCTGCTGACCAGTGGTGGAACCAGCAAAGCAAGTACGCTTGTTCTTCTGGCCACCGAAGTTACGGAGGTCAAGAACGCCTTCTGGAGTACGGGTGAAAGGTACACCCATACGATCAAACATCTTAATGAGCTTTGGAGCTGCCTCAACCATGCCCTTAACAGCCAGCTGGTCAGCCAGGAAGTCACCACCATATACGGTGTCATCGAAATGCTCATAGATGGAATCGTGCTCACCCTTGGTATCCATGCAGGCATTAATACCGCCCTGTGCACAGAGGGAGTGAGAACGCTTTACTGGGCAGTAAGAGAATAAATCTACTTCGCCGCCAGCTTCACAAATTTTAAGGGTAGCCATCAAACCTGATAAGCCGCCACCTACTACAATAATCTTATTTTTAGCCACGTAGGTTCTCTCCTTATAAATAAATCTTTACTACTACGACACTCTTACTCTATTACATGAAGTAAGAAGACATGAATGCCAAAGTGAACAGGCACATGAGTACGCAAAGACCCATAGCACCCTTGTCAACAACACACTGGGAACGAGGTCCCTTGGTGATACCCCAAGTCATGCAGAAGGTAGTGATACCATTGCAGAAATGGAAGATTGCAGCAAACATACCAATAGCATACAAAGCAAATACAACTGGGTTAGCCAAAGTGGACTGAACCAAAGCATAGCTGATATGCTCACCCATGATGCCCTTAGTGTAAATACGAAGGTAACCAACATGCCAGATGAGGAATGCTACGAGATACCAAGCAGTCCATCTCTGAAGAGCGAACTTCCAGTTACGGGAATAACCGTACTCACTAGGGTTGTTCTTAGCCTGCATAGCAATATATACACCGTAGATACCATGGAACAGGATAGGTACAGCGTAGAGGCAGATTTCAATGCCAAGGAAAATTGGCTGAGGAATCTGCTCCATCATTGCTAAGCCGTTATTGAACACCTCTGGGCCGCCCATTGCTGAAGCATTTGTGAGCAAATGCTCAATCAGCACACCGCCGAGCAATACAAGTCCGCACAGGGAATGCAGTCGACGAAGATAAAAAGATACGTTAATCATTCTTGACCTCCTAAAATTTTCTTTCACACAGGAAAGTATTTAATATCATAACTTACGATATGGTTTCTGACCAATCTCGTAATAGTCATTACCCTCAGAATCGATAACTACGATAGCAGGGAAATCCTCAACCTCAAGAGCAGCAAGAGCCTCTGGGCCAAGCTCAGGGTAAGCAATAACGGTGTACTTCTTAACGGACTTTGCGATGAGGGCAGCAGCACCACCAACAGCAGCAAAGTAAGTAACGCCGTTCTTCTTCATGGACTCAACTACCTCTGGAGCACGGGAGCCCTTACCGATCATACCCTTGATACCCTGCTCAAGCATGGTAGGGGTATAGGCATCCATACGGCCAGCAGTAGTAGGACCGCAGGAACCGATTGGATCGCCTGGCTTTGCAGGTGTAGGACCAAGATAGTAAACTATCTGATTATTCCAGTCGATTGGCAATTTCTCGCCACGAGCCAGAGCCTCAGTCATAACCTTGTGTGCAGCATCACGGGCACTGTAAATAGTACCGGTAATAAGCACGCTGTCGCCAGCACGGAGCTTGCGGGAATCCTCTTCTTTAAGAGGAGTAGTTATACGAATTGTCTCAGCCATTATATAAACCTCCTATATTAAAGAACACGATGGGAATGACGGCAAGCATGGCAACAGATGGTAACTGCTACTGGCAGGCCGGCAATATGAGTAGGACCCCACTCGATGTTTACAGCCAATGCGGAAGTAGTACCGCCAAGCTGAGGACCGATACCGGTCTTGTTAATAAGGCCGAGTAGCTCGTTCTCCAGTGCAGCGTAATCAGGATGAGCATTACGCTCAGTAATTTTACGCATGAGAGCGCGCTTGGAAAGATAAGCAGCCTGATCCATAGTACCGCCGATACCTACACCAACAACCATTGGTGGGCATGGGTTGCAGCTTGCGTGCTGGATAATATCCAGAACAGCCTTCTTAACACCCTCAACGCCATCAGCAGGAACCAGCATCTTGATACCGCCCTTGTTCTCGGAACCAAAGCCCTTGCAGGTCAGCTCAATCTTAAGCTGATCACCTGGTACAATCTTGGTATAAATAATAGCTGGTGTGTTGTTCTGAGTATTCTTACGGTCAAATAAAGGCTCAGCAACAACGGACTTGCGGAGATAACCCTCAGTGTAGCCCTTAGCAACGCCAGCGTTGATAGCTTCTGTCAGATCGCCACCCTCGATATGAAGATCCTGACCTACCTCAAGGAAAATAATGGTCATACCAGTATCCTGGCAGATAGGACGATCCTCAGCTCTAGCAATCTCAGAGTTGCGAATGATCTGATCAAGTACAACCTGACCAACTGGAGACTCCTCTGTCTCACGGCCCTTCTTAAGAGCTTCATACACGTCCTGAGGTAAATAGTAGGCAGCTTCCTTACACATCTGCGCTACTTCTGCTGTGATCTTTTCAACATTGATCGTACGCAAATTAAACCCTCCCTAATATAATAAAAAAATTACACTCGCATACATATCTCATATTATCATACTTTTAATATGCTTTCAAGCCAATAACCACAAGGGTTTGGCCCCAAAAAGATGAATGGTATTCGTAATTTTTGCTTGGTTATCTGACAATTCAGTGATAATCAGTGTTTATAGAATATTTGCCTTATCATTAGCATATTTTACCGACCAAAAAAAATTCAAAACTTTTTTATTCCCGGCCAACTTTCCAAACTAAATCATAGCCCAAAATATCCTTTTCATAGGATATCAGTTCATCAGTGCCCTTTTCTGCCAATGCCAGTAAATTATCCATTTCTTCACGGCTAAACGGTCTGCCCTCGCCGGTCCCCTGAACCTCCACGAACTGGCCCATACCTGTACGCACCACATTCATGTCCACAATGCAGCTGGAGTCTTCCTCATAATTTAAATCAAGTACAGGCTCACCTGAGGCAGAAATTCCCACGCTGATGGCTGACAAGAAATCTTTTACAGGGAAAGGCTTAGTTCCGTCGTAAATGGTTGCACAGGCCTCCACCACTGCAATAAAGGCTCCTGTAATAGAAGCTGTACGAGTACCGCCATCAGCCTGGATAACATCACAATCAACAGTAATAGTTCTTTCTCCCAAAGCCTTCAAATCCATTACAGAACGCAGGCTGCGACCAATAAGACGCTGAATCTCCTGGGTACGGCCAGTCTGTTTTCCCCTGGCAGCCTCCCTGGAGGTACGGGTATTTGTAGCACTTGGCAACAGGGAATATTCCGCTGTAAGCCAGCCTTCACCAGTTCCCTTCAAAAAGCTGGGCACACGGTCCTCAATAGTGGCAGCACAAATCACCTTGGTATTCCCCATCTCAATAAGCACGGAGCCGGCTGGGTGAATCTGAAAATGACGGTTTATCTTGTATTTACGGAGCTGGTCATTCTTACGGCCATCTTTTCTTTCCATATTTTCCTCCTTAGAAAGCAAGATGAAAGCATACAGGCTTTCATCAGCCCTTACACGAAATCTAAAGTTCATCTGCATCCTTTGGATTTGATTCACTAAGATTTCTTAGCAAAAATCCCCGCCACCTATATGGGCGGCGGGGCACAAAAATCTTAACTGTTCTGTTCCTGATACTGTCTAAAGTTCTTGATAATAACAATCGGAGTCTTCTGTGAAGCATTACCAAAAGGATTATCAATCAGAAGATTAGCCGCCATAAGGCCATTAAGCCCCTTGGACTGGCCAACCACCCGGGAACGCTTCAAATCATTTACGTCAGCAATCAGACCTCCAAAGCAGCCCAGACGCTCCTTGAGCTGTTCAACAACCTTGTCAGGATCCTTCGGACCATAAACAATGTGCTTATCAAATGGTGGCATGGTACCGGTAACGTCATCGATAAGAGCAGTCTGCTCACCGCCCCACTTGTAAAAGAGACCCTTTAAGCCCACAATTTTTCCCAAAAAGCCAGCAAAAAGTGCACCGGCCACACGCCACTTGCCCTCCACATCCATCAAGGACTGCATGCCGTGTGGGGTGGCCAAGGAGCCATAATCAGGGATAAACCGGCAACAAAACTTTGCCACCTTGGTAATTTTCAAATCCTCAGGACGCACGGCACGACCCTGAGTAATAGCCACAACACTTTCCGCTACAGAAATAACATCATCAGGACCAATCTTGCCCTTGGTATAACGCTCTACTGTATCAATAATATCATCCTTATCAGTAAGAATTCTGGTAGGGATTGGAATCAGTTCAATTTTTGCATCATTACTCAT
>DFHJ01000075.1 GCA_002372665.1 Anaerovibrio lipolyticus | reverse complement strand
AATAAGTCGAGGGCTTAACTTAAAGCATTCTTAAGATGTTTCTTGTTTCTGTTTAGTTTTGGAGGCACATTAAAAAATGTCTTCAAAAAAATTGTATATCCGGTGATGATGGCTATGTGGTCCCACCTGTTCCCATTCCGAACACAGTAGTTAAGCACATAAACGCCGAAAGTACTTGGCTGGAGACGGCCTGGGAGGATAGGAAGTTGCCGGTTAGAAAAGAGGATTGTCTTTTGACAGTCCTCTTTTTTTGACTTTTTCCAAGAAGCTGGCGAAGTATCTAAGACATTATTTATGATTGGAGCGATAAATAAATAGAAAAATAAATTAGATAAAAATAACTGGACTCAATTTGAATAATGGATTATAATAATGATAACAATTATTATTTCCATAAAGCCACCATATAATAAAATATCTTTAATATTGATTGTACACTAACAAAAGAGTTATAATTGTAATGAAGTTATTCTTCATTGTTATATTTTGAAGGAGGAAAATTTAATGTTTCAGAAGACAGATTTTTGGATTGGTTTAGCAGTTGGTGCAGTTGCAGGCATTTTTGGCTATCGTTTTATGCAGGAGCGTGAGCAGCAGATGGCTGCTATGCAGCAGTCAATGGTTCCAGCTGGTCAGGTTCCTTTGGCAGAGCTTCAGCGTCAGAAGGAAGAGCTTGAGGACATGATTGCAGCTCAGGAAGCAGCTCAGGCTGAGTAATTGCGCGATTTGATTGAGGTTGCTTTGGAATATCTGGAGCAGCCTCTTTCTTGTTATTGAAGATATTTTATTAGGAAACTCGTTGTGCTGTAGGAGTGAAGCAGTATGGATAAAAAGAGTTTTAAAAATACAATTAAGGATATGCCGTTGTCTTTGCCAATGGGGGTCGCAGCCCTTGGAACTGCAGCCTCTATCTGGTTTGCAAATAAAAGGATTCATGCCCTTTGTGGCATGGTATGGCTGGGAGTGTCAGCAGTACATACTTGGCAGCATTACAAAAAGGTAAGACAAGATGCGGCGAAGGTGGTAAATAAAATGGGATTAATGGATGTTTTGAATCTTCCAAAGAGTAAATTGGATTTGTTTGTACGCTCTGTGGAGGTATCTTCTTATATACCGGGACGTGTGCGCTTGTACAGCAAGGCCCTTATGGGCAATAAGAAAAAGTGCCAGCAGGTCCTGGACTATCTGCATGGGGTTGGGGAATTGGATGAAGTGAAGGTAAATGAAGTCACCGGTTCCATTTTGATTTTATATACCCCTCAGATATTGCGCGCCAATAAAGAATTAACTAGGGTGGAGGAATATATCAAAACCCATGTGAGGAGGTAACATAATGTCATTTATGTCTGGAATTATGATGGGAGCTGCCATCGGACGTAATATCCATGAAATAATTGGCGGAAAAAAACGCTGGAGGAGCAGGGCAAATGGCATGACAATGGGCAAAATAAGCAAAAGCAGTTGCTGTTGCAAAGTTCATGCCAAAGCAGAGGAGTTTGCCTTAGTAAGTAAGTTGTCAGGGCGTCGCCGTTATCGGATCCAAGCATTAGTAAACAATGCTGCTTTAGGTGCTCTTATTGAAAAGAAGCTTAAAGAGGATAGAAAGGTTTCCAAAGTGGAAATCAATTTTCTTACAGGCAGTCTTTTAATCATCCATAAAAAAGATGACAAGGCAATGGATTCTCTGATGGTGCAGATAAAATCAATGATTCCTGTAAAAAAAGGAAAGGCACCTGTTATTTATGCCACTAATTGGTATAACACCACTGATTCTCTTAATAATCGCGTAAGATGCCTGACTCGTGGCTGGTTTGACTTGTCAACCCTTTTGTCAGTAATCTTTTTGATTCGTGGTATTCGTAAGATGTTGCTATTAGGGCAGCGACCATCTGGTCCTACCATGGTATGGTGGGCTCTTCACATGATGAAGGGGTGGAAGTTTTAATGGCTTTTAAATGTTATAGCATAAAATTGGGAGCCCGATTGTCCCAGCCTGACAGCAGAATGCTCTGCGTTCGTCTTAGAGCTTTATCGGGTATAGTTTCTGCCGTTGTGTCCGGCATGGAGCTAAAAATATGGTACTACGGTGTATTTCCAGCTTCTAAGGTAAATTTGCTGGTAGCCAGTATTATGAACTCCTACAAAAAGCAGGGCGAAGAGCCGGAAATGGCGGATTATCGCCGTGAAGCTCTTTTGTCCGTGGGCAGCTTTATTGCCATGCAGCTTCTCAAGAAGGCTTCACCTGGGGCCTTTGCCAGCGTAAAGCTATTGCGCAGTGCTCTTATTTTGTATATTGCCCGTAATTTCATAAAAAATGGTGTTACGGGACTGGTAAGGGATAATAGACCGAATGCGGATACCTTAACAGCTACAGCAGTGGTGGCCTCCGTATTAGCTGGTAAGCCAGAATCCAGTCTTAGCTTGCTGGCACTTTCCAATGGTGCGGAAATGCTTACAAGCTATGCGGCTGAAAAGGCCCGTGGTCATATTTCCGGATTGCTGAATTTGAACCAGCCTTATGTGTGGCTGGTGGATAATGGTGTTGAGCTAAAGGTTCCAGTAAAGGAAATCAAGGCCGGGGATATTATTGCAGCCCATACTGGAGAAAAAATTTGTATCGATGGACAGGTATTGTCGGGAACAGCGGCCATTAATCAGGCATCCATTACCGGAGAATCAGCCCCTGCCATGAAGAAAAAGGGATTGCCAGTGTACGCAGGCAGTGTGGTGGAAGCTGGTGAGGTTGTTATCAAGGTTGAGAAGGTGGGGGATGATACGTCCCTTGCCCATGTAGTACACTTGGTGGAGGAGGCCCAGACCAGAAGGGCTCCGGTACAGAATTTTGCTGATACCATGGCAAACCTTTTGGTGCCAATTTCCTTCCTGGGAGCGGCTATTGTTTATGGTGCCACCAGAGATTGGCAAAGGGTGTTGAACCTTCTCTTTATTGATTTCTCCTGCGGTCTGAAGCTGTCTACGGCTACAGCGATTTCTGCGGCTATTGGTGCGGCAGCCAGAAAGGGTATATTGGTAAAGGGTGGCAACTATATTGAGGCTCTGGCAGATACTGATACAGTAGTGCTGGATAAAACAGGTACCATTACCATTGGCGTGCCTCAGGTATCTTCAATCCTTACAGTGGAGAATGTGGATGAAAAGGAGCTGCTGCTTTTGGCTGCCTCTGCAGAGCATCATTCAGTGCATCCTTTGTCGGTGGCAATTCAAAAGTATGTCAAAGACAAGGAATGGACAGTTCCGCAGCATAAATCCTCCAAGACTATTGTAGCCAGGGGGATGGCTGCAGTTGTACCTGACTTTGAGGAATATAAAGGCGGCGAGGTGCTGGTGGGCAGTGCCAAGCTCATGCAGGAGCGGAAGGTTTCCGGTATGGAGCAAATAACCGTGGAAGACATTACCATGGGTTATATTTATGTTTCCAGAGATGGGAAGCTGTTAGGTGCTATCGGAATCAAGGACCCTATTCGTCCATTAATGAAAAAGACCTTAAATCAGATGCGTCGCCATGGTGTGGATGAAGTAGTAATGCTCACCGGTGATTCCAAAGCCGTTGCCAGTGAAGTGGCAAGGGATATGGACATTGATGCTTATCATGCTGAGGTGCTGCCGGAGGATAAGGCAAACCATGTAATGAAGCTGAAAAAACGTGGAACCGTTATGATGGTAGGAGATGGTATAAACGATGCACCAGCTCTGGCCTTTGCTCATGTGGGAGTAACCCTGGGAGGCAGACAGACGGATTTGGCGGCTGAATCTTCAGCAGTAACTATTCGCTCCGAGGATCCTACACGCCTGATAGAGGCTTTACAGCTGGGACGGCGTACTATGAACCTTATCCACCAGAATTTTACGGCAACCATTATGGTAAATTCTGCGGCTATGCTTCTTGGAGCCTTAGGGGTTATTAACCCTCTGTGGTCGGCAGTGATTCATAATACAGCTACCTTGGCTGTGGTATTGAACAGCGCCAGAATATTGGCTCCAGAGAAAAAACGGGTCGTTGCGTAATTCAATTAAGGTTATTTGGGTGTAAGGTAATGGGTTTTCTGAGATGTTGACAATCAGAAAGCCCATTTTATGTTTAAACAATGGTGTAATAATATTAATTATTGCTTCTTTACTATGTTTAAAATATGTTGTATTCTATTATTAAGTGAATGTTGGTAATATGTAGTAGTCATTATTTGAAGCACAAGGAGAGAGGCTTATGTCAGCTTTAACAGATACTTTAAAATCAAAAGGGTGTGGCATCGATGAGGCCATGGCAAGATTTTTGAATAATGAGGCATTTTATGAGAAATGCTTCAAGAAGTTTTTGGATGATACCGTGTTTGAAGGATTGGGGGCAGCTCTGTCCACAAATAGTGTAGAGGATGGGTTTAGCATGGCCCATAACCTGAAGGGTGTTAGTGCAAATCTTGGTATTACTCCAATGTATGAAATCGTTGCTGCCCTGACTGAGGAGCTGCGTGCCGGCAATATGCCTGCTGATGCCATGGACAGGTATAATGAGATTATTAAGATGCGTGATGATTTAAAGCGTCTGGTATAATTTTATTTTCTTGTTTAGATATATATAAATTACTTGACATGGACTGCAAATTAGTATATTATATGTTGTGTTGACGCGTTAAGCGGAGGCACGATCGGGGCATGGCTCAGTTTGGTAGAGCACCTGGCTTGGGACCAGGGGGTCGCAGGTTCGAATCCTGCTGCTCCGACCATTTTTATTTGCGACAGTAGCTCAGTTGGATAGAGCAACGGCCTTCTAAGCCGTGGTTCGGGGGTTCGAGTCCCTCCAAGCACGTTCTTCGAAAAA
>DFHJ01000038.1 GCA_002372665.1 Anaerovibrio lipolyticus | reverse complement strand
CAAGGCGTCATAGATGTGCTGTTTAAGGAAGCTGATGGCAGATATGTATTGCTGGACTACAAGACGGACAGTGATACTAATCCTGAGGCAGTGAAAAAGCGTTATGGACTTCAGCTTCAGCTTTATACAGCGGCGGCAGAATCCATTCTAGGTATAAAGGTGGCAGAAAGGTATCTTTATATGCTCCATGACAGCAGCGTGATTGCTATGTGAGTATATCATATTGTAAACAATATTGTATGGGCTGTAGTAAAGCATAATGCTTGCTGCAGCTTTTTATTATGCAAAAATATATTTTGATTTTTGATAAAAAGTATTGAAAAATTTTTGTATGATGATAAAATAATTAATAAAGAAAAGTAAAAGCGTAATATCACAAAGGAATATTAGTATGAAAACTAAAATCGGGAAAAGTTTTAAAGAATTATTTGATGCAGCCAAGCGAAGCACTACCACTTACCCTGCACCTACAGCTGTTCCGGTTAAAATCGTTAATGACCATTCTCCGGTGGTAGAGCTGGTTAATCGTATTATGGAGGAGGCTCTGGTACAAAATGCTTCCGATATACACGTGGAACCGGGCACCATAGCAGGGAGATTACGCTACAGAATCGATGGAAAGCTGGAAACTGTGTATGATGAGATTCCCATGGAGCTATATAGCAACGTTATTTCCCGTATTAAGATAATGTGCCAGCTAAATATTGCGGAGAACCGTTTGCCCCAGGATGGGCGCTTTTCCTATGAAAATGTGGACAATGAGATTGACGTTCGGGTGTCCATTGTACCTCTTATTAACGGAGAAAAGGCTGTGCTTAGGCTTTTGAACAGGGCTGGCGTTTTTATGGATATTGACAGTCTGGACTTTTCAGTGGAAAACAAAGCAAAATTTTTGAGCCTATGCCAAGAAGCCAGTGGCGCAGTGATTATAGCAGGTCCAGTAAATTCAGGGAAAACAACCACCTTGTATGGGGCACTCCATTATCTGAATAATCCTGCCAAGAATATTGTTACCATCGAGGATCCAGTGGAATATCAGCTGCAGGGAATTAATCAGGTGCAGGTCAATACAAAGATAAAGCTGGATTTTGAGGATATCCTAAAGGCAGTGCTGCGACAGGATTATGACGTTCTGGCCATTGGGGAGGTACGCAGTGATGAGGTATCCAAGATGCTGGTTAAGAGTTCCCTTACAGGTCATCTGGTGTTTGCCACAATCCATACCTCTAGTGCAGCCAAGGTCATTTATCGCTTATTGGATATGGGAATAAAGCCCTTTTTGTTGGCCATTGCCCTGAAGGGAATCGTGGCTCAGCGGCTGGTTCCCAGGCTGTGCCCCCATTGCTGTGAGGCTTATGATGTGTTGCCGGAAAGTCAGATTGCCAGAAGGATGGGAGCTAAGTACGAGCCAGGACTATGGCTGTATCGCCGTCGGGGCTGTGAAAAATGCAAGGGCCGTGGCATTAAAGGCAGGGTTGCCATTCAGGAGGTGTTGACTATTGACAGCGAGCTGCAACAATGTATCAGCTCACGGCCTACAATAGGGCAGCTGGAGGAAGCTATAAAAAATGCTGCAATGAAAACCATGTGGGAGGATGGTATTGAAAAGGCAAAGGAGGGACTGGTGGAAATCCAGGAGGTTGTACGGGTATGCAGTGAGTGATTTGAGATAGCAAGTAATGTACAGGGGAGTAGGAAAAAATATGGGACTTGGTGAAAGTGATTTTGAGGAAATATTGATGAGTGCATCTAAACGGGGAGCGTCGGATGTGTTTATTTCGGAGGCTGTTCCGGTTTTCTGCAGACAATGGGGGCGGCTTTCCGCCATGAAGGAATGTGTGGCCGGTAAAGAGGATATATGGAAAATATTCTCCAGAATAACCCGCCGTGACCAGCAGGAGGAATTTCTAAAGAGAAAAGAGGTGGATTTTACTTGGGAGCTTTCCGGGTGGCGTTATCGGGTGCATATTTATCGTCAGCGGGGAAAGATAGCCTTTGCATTCAGAATAATGCCCCACATAATCCCCAGTCTGGAGGAGTTGGGACAGGCTGCGGCTATCCGCCAATTCATGGATTTTCGGGATGGACTATTGCTGGTAACAGGCTCCACGGGAGCCGGAAAAACCACTACAGTAGCAGCTTTTTTGGCGGAGATGAATAAAAATAAGGACTATCATATTCTTACTTTGGAGGACCCCGTGGAGTTTATATATCCACAGGGCAGATGCTTGTTCAGTCAGCAGGAGCTGGGGGGAGATTTTCTCGGGTACCCTAATGGAATTGTCAGTGCCATGAGGGAAAATCCCGATGTGATTATGATTGCAGAGCTGCGTGATGGTAAAAGCTGTGAAGCGGCTTTAAGTACAGCGGCGTCAGGGCATTACGTTATCGCCACTATGCATACGGGGGGAGTGGTGGAAACAGTGGAGAGATTTATAAGCATGATTTCCCCGGAGAAACAGAATCTTGCCAGAAGTTTGCTGGCATCATCCTTAAGGGGAATATGTGCCCAAAAGCTATATAAGGGGCTGGATGGCCGCTTGCATTGTGGGGCAGAAATATTGCAGGGGAATAATGCGGTGTCCAATATCATAAGAAAAGGGAAATATGAGCTGCTTAAGTCCGTAATGCAGTCGGGGGCTGTTCAGGGCATGCAGACCATGGAAATGGCCCTGGAAAAGCTGCGAAGCCAAAATCGTTTAAAACTGGATAGGGCACTATGAAAATTTTTGATTATATCGTGCTGGATGACAGGGGCAAGCGAAATCAGGGGATTATTGAAGGAACGAGCAGAGCGGCTGTCTATGAAGAATTAAGGTCCCAGGGAATGGTAATTATCGGCCTCAGGGAAAAGAGAAAATTAAAAATGCCTGGGCTTGTACATAATTCTGCCAGCTGGAACAAAATAAAGAAAAGTCAGTTTTACCGCCAAGGAGCAATTATGATGAAGGCAGGTGTTCCCATAGGTGAGGTTGTGAGGATAATGGAGGGGGAAGCTGAAAAGGATGGAGGACTTAAGGAGAAGCTGTCATCGGGTATGTCCTTGGCCAGTGCAATGACAGCTTGCGGAAAAAAATTCAGTTCCCAGGAGATAGCCATGGTGGAGGCCGGGGAATATGGTGGCAATCTGGAATGGGCGTTCAGTGCCTTGGCCGACAATTTTCAACGTAGGGAAACGCTGGAAAAGGGATTTAGAATGGCTATGTTATATCCTGGCTTTCTGGTTATTTTGAGCCTGTGTTCCCTGACCTTTGTCATTCTTGGGGTACTGCCGGTAATTCTTGATGTATTTGGGGATTTATCACTGGAGCTGCCCTGGACCACCAGATTTTTGATTAGCGTATCACAGGTATCCTGGAAGATTGTTTTTATGGCAGCGGCCGCGCTCATTCTGATTTGGCTTGTAATCAGGGCAGTCCGTAGACATCAGGGGATAGGAAGCTATGGGGACGGATTGGTGCTAAAGCTGCCATTTTTTGGCAGGCTATGGCTTATGAAGGATATGAGCGTATTACTGGGAACACTGTCCATGCTGCTGGAGAGCGGAATAGTTATTGATAAGGCTGTGGACAGTTGCGTAGCTCTTTGCAGTAATTTATGCCTGCGTGAAGCTGTGCAGGAAATGGGCCGTAGACTGGCCAGGGGAAATGGACTTACAGCCTGCATGAGAGGGGATTTATATCCTGAGGTTATACGGGAAATGGTATCTGTAGGGGAGGCCTCCGGGGAGCTTTCTGTTATGCTTCGTCATGGCAGTGAGTTGTGCTTGGAGGAGTCAGAAAATAAAATCAGGGTAATTGAGACCATGGCAGAGCCGGTGATAGTGACAGTCTTGGGCCTTATCATAGGATTTATAGTAATAAGCATTGTTTGGCCAATGTTGGAGCTGATGACGGCCTATTTTTAAGGAGAGGGATATGGTGAAGAAGTTTAATAATGAAGCGGGATTTTCTATGCTGGAGCTAATAATCTACATCTCTATAGTGGGAATTATTCTTGCAGTGGCAGTACCAAAATACAATAATGCCATTGTAATGGCCAATACGGCCAGAATACAGGCAGATCTTCAGACATTGGATGGGGCTGTTATGATGTATTACACGGAAACAGGACAATATCCTGGGACAATTGGCGATTTGGATGATTATATAAAGAATGTTACGGAGCTTCATCCTCCAAAGGGGAAATATATGCTAAAGGATGGTACTGTGGGTGAAATTTCAGATTCAGAATACACCATAGACGTGGAGGAAAATGAGGCCCTATGTGATGGTCACAGACTGGCGGATTTTGGCCGTCGGGATCAAGGGGGACATGGTTCGGAATAATGGGATGCTTTGAACTATTAAAAAGGCATGGTCAGGAGCTTTTTGCCTTTTATGCAGCAATAACCGGGGCAGAGCTTTTTGTATGTTCGCCAATTAAAGCTTGGTGGCTGCTTCCCATGTTTAATCTCACCATGATTCCTTTGGGCATATTGGATTATCACTATAAACGGCTATTGAATCCTCTTGTGCTTATTTTGGCTGTAATGGGAATAATGTGCTGTGCTGTTCTGTTGGAAAAGAACATAGGGGATGCCCTATTGGGAGCGGCTGTTTTCGGTGGATTGCTCTATCTTATACGTTATATATCCAAGGAAGGACTGGGAATGGGAGACGTAAAGCTGGGGACAGCAGCAGGGATATGGCTTGGGCCTCAAGCCTCCGTGGTGGCTCTGTATATTTCCTTTATTTTGGGTGGGTTATATGTAATTTGTTATTTGTTGATGATGGTAAAGAGGGATGGAAGGAACAGCCTATGGAAGATAAGGAAAAAAGCTATTCCCTTTGGCCCGTTTTTGGTGTTGGGAAGCACCATAGGACTGCTCTATGGAGAGAAATTTATAGAGTTATATTTAAGCCTTTTTTAGAAGATACAGGTGCCAGCCTTATTGAGGTGGTGCTGGTGGCTGCTGTACTTTCTGTGGCTGTTGGGACAGCAGCTCATGCCTTAAGGTTCACGGACCAGCTTCGGCTGGCTCATGAAACAGAATTTTTAGCAAAGCGGTTACAGTATGTCAGGGAAATATCACGGAATGCGGATGATTTTTCTGCCCTGGGATATAGGGAGCCTTCCTTGGGACCATGCTTTTCGCTAAAGATGGGGGGACAGGGATATTATTATCGTGTGGGCAGTAAAAGGGTGGAATCCTGGAATCTTCCCCAGGACATTCACATTTCCTGCAATAGACAGGAAACGGTTTTTTACAAGGATGGTGAGGCTACGAACTGTACCTTTCGTCTTTCCCTGGGAGATAAACAGCGGATGGTGATAGTGGACAGAGTGGGGCGAATACGAATTGAGTAAGGAAGAAGCTGGGTTTGTAATTATGGATGTAATGCTATTGATGGTGCTTTTACTGTCTTTGCTGGCGATGATAAAATACAGCTTCCTTGCCTATGAAGATGCCGTTAATATGGAGCATCGTTTCATGGAAGAGCTGGCTTTTCGGGAATATATGGACAGACTGGAAATGGAGGCGGACAGATAGGATATGTTCCAAATCCGCAATGATAAGGGCTTCACCTTGCCGGAAGTAATGGTATGTATGCCAATTTGCATGATATTAATAACGGCTTTGGTGGCGGCCTATGGAGTATTATCAAAAAACTATATAAAAACTGCTAGCCAATGGGCCTATCTGGAGGAGCTTAGAATCATTACTGATACGGTTCAGCAGAAGGTGAGATATGCGGATAGTCTCAGCGTTGAAGACCGTCACAAATTACTCCTTTTCTCCCAGGACTATAAAAGGTCTGAAAAAAATACTTTTCAGTTTTATTTGTCTTCAGATAACAAGGGTGTATTTTTACTGAATGGGCAGCCAGTTTCCAATGATGACAGCACAAGGTATGTGAATATAAAGGATATTTCTTTCCGAAAGGTTTTGCCACATAAGGTGATAATGCTGGTGACTTTGGGAAATAATGTCACTGGCAGAGTGGTTACAGTTGAAAATAGTATTTATAGCCGCTGTGTATGGATGAAAGAAAGGGCAGGAGAGTCTGGTGCTGATGACTCAGGATAGGGGAAGTATTTCGATTACAGCAATAATCCTGATATTTTCGGCTTCTCTTTTAATGGTAGCCTTGGGACAGCTAAATTATCTGGAGCATAAGATGTTGGATAACAGCATTGCTCAAAAGCAACTGCGACAGATAGCAGAATTTGCAGTCCAGAGAGAGTATGACAGGCTTGTACAAGACCAAGATTTCCTCAAAAGTGTCCTCATGGAGTCCCGCCCCATGGTGCCAACAGGTGACGTATTGGAAAACGAGCAGGGGCAGTGCCATGTGTTCGTGGGTGAAAAGAATGGACAGGTAATAATATGGGCTGTGGCAGAAAGGGGCAACAGCAAGGCTCAGGTAAGCTATAGTCTGTTATTGGATGAAGAAGGGGACAAATTTGTTCTGAAGGGAATGTTTTAATTGAATTTCAGGAACATTTTTCAGAGGGCTACGAGGGATATAGTGGCAGTTTGCCATAAGGAAGATGTCATATATATGGTTGGGCTACGAAGCTACAGGGATGGCAGCATTGCTTTAATGTGGATTGATTCATTGTCAGCTGCTGGGGAGGAGCTTCACGACAGATTACTGGGGCGGCTGATACTCCAGCAGCAAAAAAACAGTGAAGTAATTTTCTGCATTGACGATGACAGGGTGATTACCACAGAGCGGGAAATGCCAGATGTGACATTAAAGGAAATTACGCAGGCCATAGGGCTGGAAATGGAATACGCCGGCGAGAATTGTAAATGGGCCTATAGATATCAGGAGGATATGGTTACTGTAAAAAGGATTTCTCTGGAGGATTACAAGATTTTGGTTGATGATTACCGTGATGAGCTTTTTATTGCCGGGGTTATGGCCATGGACTACCATGAAGAATTTGCAGGTTCATATAGCGGGGAGCTTTTTGATATGGATTGGGGTAGTATTTCCCAAGGACAGATTACTGAAGGGGCGCGGGAACTTATATTTACGGCTTGTGATTATATAAGAGAAAAGGGATATTGCTTTGAGCGGGTTCCTAATAGCTTTTTTAATTGGCATTGGCTAAGGGTGGGTATCCTGTTTTTCCTTGTAAATATTTGTGTCTCCCTGATTATTGGCGGTACGTCATTTTGGGAGGGGCAGGCGCTGAATGAAAAAATACATGGCTATAAGCAACAAATGGCTTTATTGGAAAATGTAAATGAAATGAAAAAGGAAACAGAGGGGATGTCAGAGACAATCAGGGGGAAAGCCAATATACTGAATTCCCTGAGGAACAAGGGAATGGAATTATCAGGGTACGCTATAATGGTTTACTTGTCCAATGGGAGTGAGGACGGGATTATCCTCAGTGAAGCCAAAGTAGATAAAGATAAGCAGCTTATATTAAAAGGGCGGGCAAATAATATGGGTATGCTGGTTAAGTATATCAATAAGCTGGGGAAAAGCTTGTCCATTGAAAAAACTCAGCAGGGTGAACAGGGCGATGTGGAATTTATTTGCAAAGGGCAGTTATAAATTGTTGCCGATGAAGGTATATATTGGTGGTTTTGTTTTTGCTTGTGGCCTGTTTATTATGATTTTAAATATTTGTGTTTTGCTGCCCCACGTAGCACAGACCAGGGTGGAAACCAGGGAGCAGCTTTTTGCCTTACAAAAGCAGGTGGCGTCAATTACCGCTTTTCAGAGAAAACGTGAGGATTTTGAGGCCTATATAACGGAGATTAACAAGGAGTATCAGCTGATGGAAAGACTGCTGCCCTCTGATGAGTCAGCCGTTGCCTTTATTGAACAGCTGGAGGAACAGGTTGAAACTAATGGGCTGGAATTAATCTCTTTAAGGCCGGGCAAGGTGATTAAGGGTGATAAGCACGTAGAACAGCCAATTGAATTGGGCGTACGGGGAGAATATGCTTCCATTATGGAATTCCTGAAAAATCTGCCACAGGTTACACCATATAATAAAACCGAATCAATTAGCATAAAATACTCACCACAAGGACTGGAGTGCCATATTAATGTTTCAATATTTTACTTTGCAGGCGAAAAATAGGGATGAAATCTTGCTTTATGTAAACACTTATCATAGAATTAAAAGGTACATGTTTACACGAAATTGCGGTTATGAGGTGTTTTATGAGTAATTTTAGATTTTTGACCTCCGGAGAATCCCATGGTCAGTGCCTTACGGCTATTGTGGAGGGGATACCAGCCGGGCTGAGGATAGATATTGAGGCGATAAACAGGGATTTGGCTCGCCGCCAGCAGGGCTATGGTCGAGGCGGACGCATGAAGATAGAAACGGACAAGGCAGATGTGGTTTCAGGTATTCGTTTTGGGGAAACCATGGGAGATCCCGTAACTTTACGGGTGGTGAACCGTGATTGGCAGAACTGGACTGACCGTATGTCTGTTTTTGGTCCTGAGTTTGGTGACAAGGTTACAGCGGTACGTCCGGGACATGCGGATTTGACTGGAGTGCTGAAATATAACCGTAATGATGCCAGGGATATTTTGGAGCGTGCCAGTGCCAGGGAAACAGCAGCCAGAGTGGCTGTGGGTGCCCTGTGCAAGGAATTTTTGAAGGCCTGTGGTATTGAAGTGGTATCCCATGTAACTAAAATTGGTGGTATTGCGGTAGACGAAGCCAATATTGACAGAAGCAAAATCGGCAGTGGAGATTCCGAGCTTAACTGCTATGACCTGGAGGCAGAGGAAAAAATGAAGGCGAAAATCCAAGAGGCCATGAAAGCCGGGGATACCTTGGGCGGTGTTTTCGAGGTTATTGTCCGTGGCGCACCTCTTGGCCTTGGCAGTCATATTCAGTGGGACAAGCGGCTTGACGGCAAGCTGGCATGGGCAATGATGGCAATTCAGGCCATAAAGGGCGTGGAAATAGGAGCCGGCTTCCAGTGCGGTGAGCTTCCTGGCAGCCAGATTCACGATGAAATGTTCTTGGACAAAAATAATAAGGTTTACAGAAAAACCAATCGGGCAGGTGGGCTGGAAGGTGGCATGACCAACGGGGAGGAAGTATGTATCAAGGCTTGCATGAAGCCAATTCCAACCCTTATGCAGCCACTAAATTCTGTGGATATTGGTTCCAAAACAGAGGTCAGTGCCTGCAAGGAGCGCAGTGACTGCTGTGCAGTATCTGCTGCATCTGTAGTAGGAGAAGCTATGGTGGCTATCGTTATTACTGAGGCTGTGCTGGATAAATTTGGCGGTGATGCCATGGTGGATTTGCTTAATTCAATGAATAATTATAAAAACAGGGTTCAGGGTGGCTTATGATAAAAAATGTTGTTTTAATTGGTTTTATGGGCGTTGGCAAATCCAGTACAGGACGCATGTTGGCCAACATGCTGGGATTTAAGTTTATCGACATGGACAAGGCCATTGAAAAAAAATACTCTATGACTATCCCTGAAATGTTTGAAAAATATGGGGAAGCCTATTTCCGGGAAAAAGAAAAGGAAATGTGCCGGGAGGTGGCCTCAAAGAAAAGCGTGGTTATATCCACTGGCGGGGGTACTGTGAAGGATCCTGAGAATGTGGAGATATTAAAACGTACTGGTAAAATTGTATGCTTGGCGGCTAGTGTGGATTCCATCATGGAGCGAACCTCTGCCAGGGGCACAAGGCCTATTCTTGATGCCATGGAAGACAGACGCCAGGGAATAATTGACTTGCTGGCAGAGCGCCAGCCTATGTATGCTCAGGCGGATTATACCTTGGATACCACGGAGTTATCACCGTTGCAGGTATCCCAGGATATTATTTCTTATATGAAGCGTAGATGATAATAAATGTGAAATGGAGGTCATAATATGGTATCTGTTGACCTTGAAAATATGCTGGTGTGCCGCAGTATATTAAAGGATAAGCTGGTGCAGGAGCTTATGGCATCCGGCAATGAACCAGATAATTTGGCACTGAGCCATGCCTTTGCAGGTCATCTGGTGGAAAAGGCAGAAAATGAAGGGTGGAGCGGCAATCTTATAAGAGCCCTTTTTCTTCATCTTCTCAGCCAGGAGGGGTGTCTGGCAGCAAAAATGGCTGAAGCCTCCAAAGGGACTATAGGCGATAGCCTCAAAAAGGCCTTTGTACATGATATTAAAAAGCTGATGCCGCTACTGTTTAACAGGGCCTCGAGCATTGTAAATATAAGTATCTTGGATGGCTATATACCTTCTATACCACATAAATTAGAGGCAACTGCTTTTCTGGAAAAACAGCTGGAGGGATGCAATACTCCTGAGACGGTGGCAGATGCGTTTTTGGTTTTCTATCAAAAATATGGCTATGGAGAGATTGCTTCCCATCAGGCCTTTTCCTGGGATTCCAAGCACCAGAAGCTGAAGGGAATAAGACATTTTGAGGCCATGGATTTTGCTGATATAATTGCATACAAGCGCCAAAAGGAGCAGCTGATTAACAATACACTGGCATTTATTAATAAGAAACCTGCCAATAACGTACTGCTGGTAGGGGCAAGAGGTACAGGCAAATCCTCAGGGGTTAAGGCACTGGCCAAGGCATATTACAGCCAGGGACTAAGACTGCTGCAGATGCAGAAAACCCAGCTTAATGAGCTGCCAAGGATTATGGCTACCTTACGTCAGTATGCCAGCAAGCGGTTCATTATTTTTTTTGATGATCTTTCCTTTGAGGAATCAGACAGTGATTATAAGTATTTAAAGTCTGCCATTGAGGGCGGAGTTGAGTCCTGTCCGGAAAATGTGCTGATTTACGCCACCTCCAACAGGCGTCATTTAATTCGTGAAACCTGGAGAGACCGCGTGGATGGTCAGGATGAGCTTTTCAGAAATGACAGTATTAATGAAACCATATCCCTGTCAGACCGTTTTGGCCTTATTATCACTTATTTGGAGCCTACCCAGGATGAATATCTTGATATTATTGACCACTTCCTCAGTCAGGAGGGCATTCACCTTGAAAGGGAAGAGCTGCGCATTTTGGGTCATCAGTGGAATTTGGAGCATTCGGGCAGAAGTGGCAGAAGTGCCAGACAGTTTGTAACCCATTATTTGGGCCAGATGAAATAAGAATATTGGCAAAGAAAAAAAGACTTTGGAAACGTGATATCACATCTTCAAAGTCTTTTCTTTTTTGTTATTTATTTTCGTATCACCTGGGTCAGTGATGCTCATTAAGAGTATTTTTGCAAAAATCAATAAATGATTGTGCAGCCTTGGAAATGTAGCGTTCCTTTTTCCAGGCCAGTCCCAAATCAACATAAATCGGATCTTCGAAAGGCAGAATCTTGATGCCCGGTGTTCCCTTTACTATGAAATCAAGCAGGAAGGAAATGCCAACATTTGTGCTGACCAGACCCTTAATAGTTTCAATCTGATTGGATTCGAGTACTATATTTGGAGAAATATTAGCCATTTTCAGCTTATTTAATACCATATAACGGAGGAAGGAGCCTTCCTTTAACATAATGAGATCCGCCCCACTTATGTCGTTAATGTTAATGGAATTTTTACGGGCCAGTGGATGATTCTCAGGTACACAGGCCACAATCTGGTTGCGGGCCATAGGTAGGAGCTGTAGACTGGATGAAGCATCAGAAAGAATAACAATACCGAAATCCAGTTCGTCCCTTTCCAACTGCTCGCGGATAGTCATGGAGCCTTCCTCATAAAGATAGATATCAAGATGAGGATAAAGGTGCTGGAAGCTGGAGAAAATTTTTGGAAACAGGTAGGCACCAATCATGGATGGTATACCAATTTTTATAGTGCCCTTTTGCAGCTGCTTGTAGTCGTTGACTTCCAGAACTGCATCCTGAATATTCCTAAGAGCCAGCTCGATACGGTTGAGGAAGATTGTGCCCTCAGGGGTGAGGGAGAGCTGCTTTTGACTGCGGTCAAACAACTGAATGCCCAGTTCGGCCTCTAATTTCTTTATAGCCACGGTTATGTTAGGCTGGGAAACATTTAATCTTTCTGCCGCTCTTGTGATATTTTTTAACCGGCTTGCCATCTGAAAATATTCTAGTTGTCTTAATTCCATTGGTAATCACTCCGATATAATGCATAGGGATGTTTTTGTCCGATAAATCAAAATTATCCGTTGATTATTATATCATATATTATGCGAATATTAAATAGTTATTATAATAGTATAACGAAAATTTATTCTTATGTAATGTTTAAGAATATTTAGGTATTTAGTATTTTGGATTTTTGAGAATTTTGTTGTATAATGAGTATATATTTATCGGTAGAAGTAGGATTTTTGATACTTTTATTGAATATACATAGTGTAAAAAGGCAATCTATAATATGTTATTAGTTTTAAACAACATGTAATGGGTTGAACGGGGGGAATTATTTTGGAATTAGCTACAGTCGTTGGCTTGGTAATGGGTCTCATATCAGTATTCGTTGGTATGGTAATAAAGGGAGCTCCAATCTCAGCGTTGAACAATCCTGCGGCCTTCCTTATCATTATAGGTGGAACAGCGTCCTGTATATTCATCGGTTTCCGTATGGATCAGGTGGTGAGGTTTCCTAAGCTTATAGGTATGACTTTTAAAAAGAACAATCTGCAATCCTCCAGTGAGCTTTTGCAGTTGTTTATTGAGCTTTCACAGTTGGCCCGTCGTGAAGGTATTCTGGCACTGGAAAGTAAGGTTCAGGAAATAGAGGATCCGTTTTTCCGTACTGGTCTTGGTATGGTTATCGATGGTATGGAGCCGGAATTCGTTAGTGATGTACTTGATGCGGAGCTGGCTATCATGCAGGCCCGTCATGCAGAGAACCGATCCATGTTCTCCCAGGCTGGTACTTATGCACCGACACTGGGCGTACTTGGTGCCGTAGTAGGTCTGATTGCAGCACTTGGTAACTTGAATGATATCGATAAGCTGGGTCATTCCATCGCTGCGGCATTCGTTGCTACAATACTTGGTATATTCACTGGTTATGTATTGTGGCTCCCATTCTGTAACAAGTTAAAGATTTTGTCTGAGCAGGAAATAAATCAAAAGCGTATGATTATCGAGGGCATTTTGTCCTTGCAGGCAGGTGACTCTCCTACAGCAATAGAAGCTAAACTGATGGTATTTATTCCTCAGACAGCACGTGAAGGCTTGAAGAAGGAGGAATAGTTCATGGCGAAGAAAAAAAGACCAAAGCCTCATGAAGAAGAAGCATCAGAGGCATGGCTTCTGCCTTATTCTGACCTGATGACACTGCTCCTGGCCTTGTTTATTTGCTTATTCGCAATTTCCCAGACTGATGAAACCAAGCTGACTCAGATGGCTCAGGCCTTCAGTTCGGCGTTTAATTTGGGCGGTCCGTCCTTCTTCTCCGGTGCAGGACCTGCCTCTACCAGTTCCCGAGATTATTTATCCGATGAGGATGGCGGTGCTGAGGCATATCTGGCAGAGAATAATCAGCTTGAAGCTGTAAAACGGAGCCTGGACCAATATATTGAGCAGAATGAATTAAATGAAGATTTAAGCACCGCCCTTACAGAAGATGGGCTTATGATCAGAATCAAGGAGAAGGCACTGTTCCCATCCGGGTCTGCTGATCTGGTTCCTGGTGTACAGCGTATCGGTCCGGCCATTGCAGCACTGATAGCACCTATTCCGCAGCGTATTCTGATTTCCGGGCATACAGATGACGTTCCTATCAGCAATGCTCAGTTCCCTTCCAACTGGGAGCTCAGCTCTGCCCGTGCCCTGAATTTTATGAAGTATATTCTGGCCCAGGATTCCCGTATGAATCCGGCCAGGTTCAGTGCATTGGGCTGTAGCCAGTACAGACCTATTGCTGACAATGTCACTGAGGAGGGGCGCACCCAGAACCGTAGGGTTGAAGTGCTCATTGAACGTGCAGTTCACCTGGATAAATCAGCAATGCAATCAATTCGTTAATGATAAAAGGGCTCCTTGGGAGCCCTTTTTTGCTATGAAAACCTAAAAATACAGATATGGAGAGAATTATGATTATTGGCATTGGTGTGGATATTATAGAGCTGGATAGAGTAAAAAGGGCAATTTCCAGTGAGGCTTTTATAAAAAGAGTGTATTCAGCCGGGGAAATCGAATACTGTAAAGCCAAGGGTAAGAGCAGCGTACAGTCATTTGCAGGCCGTTTTGCGGCCAAGGAGGCTATTTTAAAGGCCTTTGGTACTGGCCTGCGGGGCGGCGAGCTGGTGGATATAGACGTATGTAATGATGAACTTGGCTGCCCAAGGGTAAAGCTTTCCGGCTGGTTTGGGGAATTGGCTGAGAAAAAGGGTGTGAAAAATATCTGGATAAGCATCAGCCACTCAAAAAACAGTGCGGTAGCCCAATGTGTGTTGGAAGGATAAGGGGATTTTTATGAAGCTGGATTTGATTCCCATAGATGGGGAGCTTGCAAAGGGAATGATGTTGCCACGGCCTAAAGCTTGTCACAAAGGGACATGTGGACGGGTGTTGGTTATCGCCGGCTCCACAGGCCTGACCGGTGCTGCCGTCATGGCTTCACAGGCGGCTTTGAGAGCAGGAGCTGGAATAGCTAGTCTGGCCTGCGCTGAAAGCCTGAATACTATTTTTGAGATTAAGCTAACTGAGGTTATGACCATTCCTGTGGTTGAAGCTGAAAAGGGACATATTGGCATTGATGCGTTAGATTTTCTGCTGGAAAAGGCCAATCAGTATGATGTAGTTCTTATTGGCCCTGGGTTGGGCCGACACGAAGGTACCATGGAGCTTGTGCGGGAATTTGTACGCCGGACGGAGACACCATTGATAATTGATGCAGATGGGCTGTATGCCTTTCGTGGCCAGTGCCATCTACTAAAAGATTGCCGCCATGTACCAATATTGACTCCTCACTTGGGAGAATTGGCTAAATTGCTTAATATTTCTGTAAAGGAATTACAGCAGAATCGATGTAACATAATTGAAAGGACTGCAGAGGAAAATAATGTAATTTTGGTGGCCAAAAGTGAGGAAACAACAGTTGCTTACCCGGATGGGCGTACTTATGTAACTACTGTAGGAAACCCTGGTATGGCTACAGCAGGCAGTGGAGACGTACTGGCAGGCACCATAGCAGGCGTTTATTGCCAAACAAGGGGGAAGTGTGCTCCTCTGGTGGGGGTATATATTCATGGCAGGGCTGGTGACCAGGCTTATGAAAAAAATGGCAATGGGCTGATTGCAACGGATATGATTGGGAACATTGGCAGGGTACTTTTGGAACTTTCATTGCCAATTTAGTGGACAAGGTTTACAAAATGTTGCCAAAAATAACAAAAACTCTTGATTTATTACACTGAAACGACTATAATTTGATATTATATGTTTACACAAGTACATGATTTATGTACAAAAAGTTAGGAGATGTATATTTATGGCAGATGTTCGTTTTGTTAAGGCGGATACTTTAAAGGCTAAACCTGATGTTACCAAAATCGGATTTGGCACTCACTTTACTGATTACATGTTTGTAATGGATTATGAGGAAGGCAAGGGATGGTATGACCCTCGTATCGTTCCTTATGAGGATATTAAGGTTAGCCCAGCCAACACTACCCTTCATTATGGGCAGGCAATTTTTGAAGGCTGCAAGGCTTACCGCTACAAGGGCAACAAGGCCGTTGTTTTCCGTGCCAAGGATCATATTGCAAGACTGAATAAATCTGCCAAGATTTTAGATATTCCACAGGTTGATGAGAAGCAGGTTTATGATGCTCTCATGCAGCTCATTGACATCGAAAAGGAATGGATTCCTGATGGACCTGGTCAGAGCCTTTATATTCGTCCATTTATTTTCGCCAATGACCCATACTTGGGGGTTAGCGTCAGCAAGTGCTACAAGCTGATGATCATTCTGTCTCCGGTAGCTGCATATTATGCTCATGGCTTTGCTCCGGTAAAGATTATGGTGGAGGACACCTATGTAAGAGCTGTGCGCGGTGGCCTGGGTGCCGCCAAGACACCAGCAAACTACGCAGCATCCCTTCATGCAGGCTTGGTGGCTCACGAAAAGGGTTACGACCAGACCCTGTGGCTGGATGGCGTTGAGCGTAAATACATCGGTGAGGTTGGTTCCATGAACATCCTGTTCAAGATTGACAACAAGATTGTTACTCCTGAACTGGATGGTACGATTTTGGATGGTATTACCAGACGTACAGTTTTGCAGGTGGCAAAATCCTGGGGCTATGAAGTGGAGGAGCGCAGGATTTCCACTGATGAGCTTCTTGAAACCTACAAGAACGGCAAGCTGGAGGAGGTATTTGGCTCCGGTACTGCTGCGGTTATTTCCCCTGTAGGAGAGCTGGGCTATAGTAGTGCCAATACCAAGATGGTATTTAATGATGGCAAGATTGGTCCGTTTGCTCAGAAGATGTATGATTACATTGATGGTCTCCATACCGGTGAGGTGGAAGATACCTTCGGTTTCATTGATGTAGCCGGGCAGTATTGATAAAATGATAAAAACTGTGGCGTTCCTCGAAATGGGGGACGCCTTTTTCTTTTTGCTGTTAATCACCTTGTTTTCATAAATTATTGCTACTATAATAAAGTAGTATTAATGTAATCAAAATTTAGGATTAATGATACAATTTTTCGCCTAGTTTTATTGAAAATAAAAGCAGGATTTTAATTAATGATGATAGAATAAAAAATGTGTATGGTAGTGTGTTATAGTTACAAGGAGTCGTTTGTATGTCGCTTGATGTTCTAATGCACATTTTGGATTTGCCCATTCCTTCTCAGATACATGGTCTGATAAGGACTGTGGGCTTCTGGGATGTAGTAGATATATTGATTGTAGCCGTAATTCTTTACAAGGTTTACGAAATGCTGCAGGATACTCGGGCCATCACCTTGCTGAAGGGCCTTATTGTTCTGATGATTGTTACTCTGCTGGCCGGCTTTTTGGAGCTTCATGTAATTTCATGGCTGTTGCAAAAAACTGTAACCCTTTTGTTTGTGGCCCTGCCTATCGTGTTTCAGCCGGAGCTCCGCAGAGCTTTGGAACGTCTGGGACAGGGACGCTTTTTGGGACTGGACCAGTACCTTGACGTGGAGGAAGCCAATTCTCTGACAAACGAAATAGATAAGGCCGTATTTAATATGGCAGACAAGAAAATCGGTGCCTTGCTGGTAATAGAGAAAAATGTTGGTATAAATGAAATCATAGATACAGGCATTAAAATTGAGGGACTTATAACCACAGAGTTCTTGATGAATGTGTTTATTCCCAATACACCGTTGCATGATGGTGCTGCTGTGGTGCGTGGCAAACGCTTGGTGGCGGCAGGATGCTATTTGCCCCTTACGGAGAACCGTTCTCTCAGCAGTGAGCTGGGTACACGCCACAGAGCGGCCATTGGTCTCTCTGAGCAGTGTGATGCCGTAATAATTATTGTCAGTGAGGAAACCGGTGTGGTTTCTGTGGCAGAAAATGGACGGATTGAGCGTTATATGACCCATGACAGTCTGCGCCAGCGTATACGTCCTCTCTTTGTAAAAGAGAAGTCAAGTATAAAGTTTAAGGATATTATTGCAAATTGGAGGAAGAAAGATCATGAATAGAATCCAGAGTATATTCAGACACAATCTTCCTGCCAAGATACTGGCTCTTTTGGGGGCTGTCATTCTTTGGTTTTTTGTTATGAATGACCAGAATCCGTCTGTAAATTCCACATTTACGGTACCAGTTTATACTATTAATGGCCCGGATGGCTATACCGTCAAGCTGAAGCCGCGCGATGTAACAGTGAAGGTTAAGGCTCCAAGGGCTTCCTTTACGGCTGCAAAGCCTGAGGATTTCAAGGCTTATGTGGATTTGGAGGAGGCCGTTGAAGGCACCAACAAGTTGAGGGTTCGGACTGTGGTTCCGCAGGGCTTTGAGGTGGTGGATATTTCAGATGAAACCATTGAAGTTACCATGGAGGCTCTTATCGAAAAGCAGCTGTCAGTGAATGTTCAGATTACTGGTAATACGGGTGCGCATAGTGCTTTGGAGAAGATTGTGCCGGAGAAGGAAAGTATTAAGGTTACTGGCCCTAGAAGCAATGTGGCAAGAGTCAGCCATGTGGTAGGTTATCTCAATCTGGCAAATAATACGGCGGATTTTACCATGAAGGTAAAATTGAACCCGGTAGACATGGATGGAAATATAGTTGATGGTGTTACCCTGTCATTCAAGGAAATGGATGTAACTGCCAAGATATTGAGTGGTGTTGATAAAAAAATTGTTTCAATTAAGCCAGTATATAGTGGTGTTCCTGAACAAAATTATATGGTAGCGGTAACCTCCGCCCAGCCTGACAGGGTGGAGATTACAGGGAAAACCGAAGTGTTGGAGAAACTAAGTGAAATATTAACGGACACTATTGCTGTGGATGGGGCCAATGCTGATATTGTAAAAGACGTGAATCTTGTTCTGCCTGATGGTATAATATCTCCTAGCCAAAAAGTTAAAGTGAAGATACAGATTAAAAAGAGAAATAGTGATTGAGCAATAAGAGAGGTAAGCTAAGTGATTAGGATACAGAATTTTAGCGTTTCCTTTGATGATACGACGCCCCTTAATGCCTTGGTTGAAAAACGAATGGAATTACCACCTCACTCTGTCAGTGAGGTGGTAATTGTGCGTAAAGCCATAGATGCCAGACGTTACAAGGGGGCTACGATTAAGTTCGTCTATATACTGGATGTAACAATAGATGGTAATGAAAAGAAAATTCTTAACCGCTTTAAGAAGAATAAAAATATAGACTGGACACCTAAAAAGGTGATATCCCCCAAATATCCATCGCCAGCTGCTGATGATCAGCCACCGGTCATTGTTGGCTTCGGCCCTGCAGGTATGTTTGCGGCTCTTACCTTGGCCAGGGCTGGTTATAAGCCCATTGTTTTGGAACGGGGCCGGGATGTAGACCACCGTCATGCTGATATTCAGAAATTTTGGGCAGGAGGAGCGTTGTCGCCTCAGTCCAATGTCCAGTTTGGTGAGGGTGGTGCCGGAACCTTTTCCGATGGCAAGCTCACCACAAGGGTAAATGATCCCCTCATCAGTGCAGTGCTTGATGATTTTGTTAAGGCTGGTGCCCCAGAGGATATTAAATATCTCCACAAGCCACATATTGGCACGGATATGCTGCGTACAGTTGTTAAAAATATCCGGCTGGAGGTTATTCGCCTTGGGGGACAGGTGCGCTTTGAAAGCCAGGTTACGGGTATAGAGAAGAATAGTGACGGCTCTATTACGGCCGTTATTATTAATGATAGTGAGCGAATGAATGTATCAGCGGCGTTCTTTGGAATTGGTCATTCTGCGCGGGATACTTATAAAATGCTTTACGATTTCGGCCTTAGCATGGAGGCAAAGCCTTTTGCGGTAGGTGTCCGTATAGAACATCCTCAGGAGATAATCGACAGAAATCAGTATGGTGATGATGCTGGTAATGAGCTTCTTCCAGTGGCAGATTATGCTGTTACTTATAATGATAAGGAAAGGGGACGTGGGGCCTATTCCTTCTGTATGTGTCCTGGGGGTCAGGTGGTGGCTGCTACTTCGGAGCTGGAGGGTGTAGTTACCAATGGTATGAGTGATTACAGACGTGACTCCGGTGTTGCCAATTCTGCACTTTTGGTTACGGTTAATACCAGGGATTTTGCAGATCATGTACTGGGAGGAATTGAGTTCCAGCGCAAGTGGGAAAGGGCAGCCTTCAGGGCTGGTGGCGGAGATTATTACGCACCGGTTCAGACCGTAGGTGATTTTCTTTCCGGAAAATCCGGCTCCACAGATTTTCTTACCAAGCCTTCCTATCAGCCAGGAGTACGGGCTGTGGATCTGCATCAGTGCTTGCCTGATTTCGTCAGTGGTATGCTGACAGATGCCCTGCCATATTTTGGGAGAAGAATAAGGGGCTTTGATGATGTGGGTGCAGTAATGACTGGTGTTGAGTCCCGGTCATCGGCGCCGTGTAGAATCATTAGGGATAAGGGAACTTATGAGTCTGAGAGCCTGTCGGGCTTTTATCCGATAGGTGAAGGGGCTGGCTACGCCGGTGGCATAATGAGCGCAGCCCTTGATGGCATGAATGCGGCACTTGCATTTTTAGATAAAAAGGCTCATACTAAAAGAATGTGAATTTGATATTACTAACTTGGAGGTTATTTTATTATGGCTAGATTATTTGGTACTGATGGTGTGCGTGGGGAGGCAAATGTTGAGCTGACTCCGGAATTGGCATATCGTCTGGGCAGGGCGGCAACCTTGTATTTTGGTGAAAATTCTGAAACGATGCCAAAAATTCTCATTGGCCGTGATACCAGAATTTCCGGTCAGATGTTTGAGGCCGCTTTGTGTGCAGGTATTTGTTCTGCTGGTGGTCGGGCAATAATTGTTGGCGTTATCCCAACTCCTGCTATTGCATATCTTACAAAGAAAAAGAACGCTAACTGCGGTATTGTTATTTCTGCATCTCATAACCCATTCCACGACAATGGTATCAAGTTCTTCGGCGGCAATGGCTATAAATTGCCTGATTCTGTGGAGGACGAGCTGGAGGAAATCGTAAGAAAAATTGAAGCTGGTGATGATTTCCCACGTTCCACCGGTGCCAAGATGGGCTATATTGATTATCGTCATAACTACATTAATGAATACAAGGATTTCATCCTGTCAACCTGCAAGGAACGTTTTGACGGTATGAAGATTGTTCTGGATTGTTCCAATGGTGCAGCCTATGAGGTAATGCCAATGGTTCTCAACAGCCTTGGTGCCGATGTTATTGTTCTTAATAATGCGCCAAATGGCAGAAATATTAATGACAACTGTGGTTCCACCCACATGGACCGCATTCAGAAGGCTGTAGTGGGCCTTGGAGCAGATTTTGGTATCGCCCATGATGGTGATGCCGATCGTTGCCTTTGCGTAGATGAAAAGGGAAATATTATTGATGGTGATCATATTCTGGTAATGTGCGCCAAGGAAATGATTGCATCTGGTACTCTTACCCACAATACTGTTGTTACCACTGTTATGGCCAATATCGGTTTCCATAAGGCCATTAAGGAATTGGGTGGCAGAGCTGAAATCACCAAGGTAGGTGACCGCTATGTACTGGAGAATATGCTGGCTAACGGTTATAAGCTGGGGGGCGAGCAGTCCGGTCATATTATTTTCACTGATTATAATACCACCGGTGATGGCCCTGTTACGGCAATTCAGGTTCTGTCTGCTGTTAAGCGCAGCGGCAAGAAGGCTTCCGAGCTTAACGAGATGATGGTAAGCTATCCGCAGCTTTTAGTTAATGTTGCTGTTAAGACCAAGGAAGGTTGGGAAGAAAACGAGAATATCAAGGCTGCCATTAAGGCCGGAGAGGAAAAGCTTGGCTCCGATGGCCGCATTTTGGTCCGCCCTTCCGGTACAGAACCGCTTATCCGGGTAATGGCTGAGGGACCTGATCAGTCCCAGCTGGATGTAATTTGTCACGAGATCGCTGATGTTGTTTTAAAAGAGCAGGGTGCAAGATAAGGTGTAAGATTATGAAACAGGCAATCGTTGTAACTACCTTTGGTGTAGGCGATAAGGACGTAAAGAAAAAATGTATAGATACACTCATAGGGGATATCCGCAATGCGTTCCCGGATTATGATATTTTTGAGGCCTGGACCTCCCGTTTTCTCATAAAAAAGCTGGCTGCCGAGGGGGAGTCTTATGAGACTCTGGAAGAGGTCCTGGGAGACCTGGAGGATGCCGGTTACCAAAAAGTAGTTGTGGCACCTACCCATCTGACGCCTGGACAGGAGTTTGACAACAAGGTTGTTAAAGTGGTGGAGGAAGCCAAGGAAAAGTTTGCTGAGATCCATGTGGCTGAGCCGGCATTGGCGGGAAAGGGCCCTGATGACTATGAGGGGATTGCAGAGGTGCTCTTCTATCTTGATTCACTGGAGCCGGGAGAAGAACTGCTGCTTATGGGACATGGCTCCCCAAAGCGTCATAACCCGGTTTATGAATGGGTACAGCAGTATGCCGACCAAAAGAATTTGCCTGTTCATGTTGGCGTCCTGGAGGCTGATGATTATCCAAATCTTGATGATGTTTTGAAGCGTCTTAAAGAAAAGGGTGTAAAAAAAGTGTTCATGCGGCCGATGCTTCTCACCGGCGGTGATCATGCCACAGTAGATATGGCTGGCGATCAGCCGGACAGCTGGAAAAACCTTGTTTCAGCAGCCGGGATAGAGGTACGTTTTTCCACAAAGGGCTTGGGGGAAAATAATCTTTATCGCTCCATTTACATAAAAAGAATAGAAAAAGCCTTGCGATAATGAAAAAGTTGAACATATTTTTCCATTTTGAAATGGAAAAATTTGAGCAAGTGCGTTATAATATGTAAGTGTACTAAAAGTGTTAAAGGGGGGCACTGCTTCACCCTGAATATTATTATTCAAATTGAGGCAGTGGCAGTTTTAAAATTTTTAATAAGGCGGTGTATTTATGGAAACTCAGAATCCTGTTGTCATCATGCTTATTAACATGACAATCGTATTCGCGGTGCTGTTTGTTTTAAGCCTTTACATCAGATTAATCCACAAGATTGATCCGACTGCAAAAGCAGCAGCAGCTCCAAAGGCAGCTCCAAAGGCAGCTCCGGCACCTAAAACAGCTGCACCTGCTCCAGTAGTGGAGAAGGGTATTGCAGATGAGACCGTGGCAGCTATTGCAGCTGCTTTGGCAACCATGGGTGTGGGCTTTTCTCGCGTTAAGGCTATCAGAGTAGCCGATCGTCCTGCATGGGGCGGCGTAGCTCGTCATGAAGGCCTTACTACCTTGAAGATGAGATGATAAGGAGAAGTCACTAGAGTATGGATATATTAAGCGCATTTTTAACATCTATTCAGTCGGTTTGGCTGGACAGCGGTTTTGCTTCCTTTACCTTTGGCAATTTCATTATGATTCTGGTAGGCCTGTTGCTGTTGTACATGGCTATCGGTAAAGAATTTGAGCCACTTTTGCTGACTCCAATTGCCTTTGGTTGTATCATGGCTAACTTCCCATGCACCGGTTTCCTCGAAGAACCAGGTGTTATGCAGGTTATCCACTATGGTATTCAGTACGAGATTTTCCCTCCACTGATTTTCCTTGGTGTAGGTGCCATGACGGATTTTGGACCGTTGATTGCAAACCCTAACACACTGTTTTTGGGTGCAGCTGCACAGTTCGGTGTATTTGTTTCCCTGGCTGGTGCAATGGCCCTTGGCTTTACTGCCCAGGAGGCTTCCGCTATCGGTATTATCGGTGGTGCTGATGGCCCTACTGCTATTTACATGGCATCCAAGATGGCTCCAAATCTTCTTGGTGCAATCGCTGTAGCAGCGTATTCCTACATGTCTCTGGTACCTCTCATTCAGCCTCCTATTATGAAGCTGATGACCTCCAAGGAAGAGAGAGCTATCAAGATGGAACAGCTTCGCAATGTAACTAAGTTTGAGAGACTGGTGTTCCCAGTATCCTCAGCTATTATCATTTCCCTGTTGCTCCCACCTGTAGCTGCTCTTATCAGTATGCTGATGCTTGGTAACCTGTTCCGTGAGTCTGGTGTAACAGACCGTTTGTCCGATACTTCCCAGAATGCACTGTGCAACATCGTTACTATCTTCCTTGCTACTGGTACTGGTATGACCATGAGTGCAGAGCACTTCCTGACTGTACAGACTATTGAGATTATCCTCCTTGGTCTCCTGGCATTTGCTGGTGGTACTGCTGCTGGTGTATTGCTTGGTAAGGTTATGTGCCGTCTTTCCGGTGGCAAGATTAATCCGCTCATCGGTTCTGCAGGTGTATCTGCCGTTCCTATGGCAGCCCGTGTATCTCAGATGGTTGGTCAGAAGGCAAACCCTTCCAACTTCCTCCTGATGCATGCAATGGGTCCTAACGTAGCTGGTGTTATCGGTACAGCAGTAGCTGCCGGTACCATGATGGCTATGCTGGGTGCCAAATAAGATTATTTGATAATGTCCGAAGGGCTGAAAAGATGCTTTTGTCTTTTCAGCCTTTTTGTTTTGTAATGAAATGGCCCATAAGAATATGAAAATGGCTTAATTTATGCTAAAATAAAGTGTTATTAAATTTCAAACAGGCTGGTGTTTTAGTTGCAGTTAAAACGACTGGAGGCTTATGGTTTTAAGACCTTCGCCGATAAGATAGAAGTAGATTTTGACAAGGGAATAACAGCTATTGTGGGGCCAAACGGCAGTGGCAAGAGCAATATTTCTGATGCCATCAAATGGGTACTGGGTGAACAGAATATCCGTAATATCCGCGGTACCAAGGCTGAGGATGTTATTTTCAATGGCAGTGCTGCCCGTCGTGCCATGGGGGTGGCTGAGGTTTCTCTCGTTTTTGATAATGATGGAACTCTGCCGGTGGATTTTCAGGAAGTCACTATAACCAGAAGACTTTTCAGAAATGGTGACAGTGAGTTCTACATTAACAGGGCCCGTTGCCGTCTTAAGGATATAACCAATCTTTTTGCTGATACCGGTATTGGCCATGACAGTATGGGTATCATAAGTCAGAATAAAATAGATGATGTTCTGAATGCCCGTCCTGAGGAAAGAAGGCTCTTTTTTGAGGAAGCAGCCGGTATTACCAAGTATAGAAACCGTAAGAGGGAGTCAATGCGAAAGCTGGAGGATACTGAGGCTAATCTACTTCGTGTTCAGGATATTATTGGTGAAATAGAGAATCAGCTGGAGCCTTTGAAGCTCAGTGCGGAAAAGACAGAAAAATACAATGCCCTTCAGGAGGAATTGAAGAAATTCAATTTGGTTGGCATTTACCTTAACTATCTTGACCTTAACAAGAAAAAGGCCAAGCACACGGCAGCCATCACAGCCAAGAAGGATCAGGAGATAGCAGCCAGAACAGCTCTGCAGCTTTCAGAAAATCGTAAGGAGCAGTTCGATAAGGCGGTACTGGAGCTGGAAAAGGAGCAGGAGGCTATTTCTCAGAAGCGCAATGAGCTCCAGAGCCAGCTGGAGGCAGCTGAAAGTGATATTAAGGTTTTGGAGGAGAGACGTCGTCAGGGCAAGGCATCCCGTCAGCTTCTCAGTCAGCAGCTTCGTGAATTAAAGGCTGCAGTTGAAGAAGCCCAACAGGATATAAATGATTCAAATAAGAGTGGGGAGGAATCCCAAGGAACTCTTGAGGAAACAACAACCAAAATACAGAGTTGTCGTGCACAGGCCAGGGAACTTCGTGAAGCACTGCAGAAAAAAAGGGAAGAACGGTCTGCCCTTGAAAGAAAGGTTCAGGACGGTATTCAAAAATATAATGAAAAAAACAGTCAGCTGCTGATTTTGGAGCGCGATTTGGAAAATGACAGCCAAAATCGCGGTGACCAGCTGCAGCAGCTAGAGGAACTGCAAAAGGAAATTGCCCTGATGGAAAGGGATCAGGGGGAATTGACTCTGGCAGTTGAGGAAGCTGTAAAAGAAAAGAAATCTAAGGTTCGTGAAATTCAAGCGAAGGAAAATCAGCTTAAAGTGGATAACCAGACCTTTGATGGAATAACCAAAGAAAAAAATCAGCTGGACAGCAGTATTCAGAAGATGACCAGCCGATTGCAGATAATGGAGAATCTGCAAAATTCCTATGAGGGCTTTGGTAAGGCTGTAAAGGCTGTATTGAAAAGTCAGTTGCCATGGCGTCAGCAGGTGTGTGGTACAGTGGCAGAATTAATGGAAGTTCCGGGGAAATATGTGACTGCCATTGAAACGGCTTTGGGAGGTAGTCTGCAAAATATTGTTACCAAAGATACAGATACTGCCAAGGCAGCCATTGAATTTTTAAAACGTGACCGTTTGGGACGGGTTACCTTCCTGCCGCTTTCTTCCATTACCCCAAGAAACAATCGGGAAAATTTGCCTAACGGGGCAGCAGGCGTCATTGGCTGGGCCAATGAAATTGTCAACACCAATGACGACTATAGGAAGGTTATGGATTTTCTTCTTGGAAGAACCTTGGTAGTGGACACCATGGACAACGCCGTTAGCTTAAATCGGCAGATGGGGCAGCGCCTGCGGATTGTTACCCTTGAAGGCGAGCTTCTTAGTCCTGGTGGTGCCATGACCGGTGGAAGCCATCAGCATAGGGAAAGCAGCTTCTTGAATCGCCAGGATGAAATAAAGCAGCTCATGGATAAGCTGGCAAAAGATAAAAAATCCTTTGATGATTTGCAGGAAAAGCGCCGTGACCTTAAAAAGAGAATAGAAGCAGCTGCCTCTGAGCTGGATATATTCAGAAATGACCTCCATGCCTTGGAAATGCGGGAGCAGGAGCATCAGCTGAATGTGTCCGCCATTGAGGAAAAGCTGACAAAGGCCAATGCAGATTATGAGGTGCTGGAGCATACTCTGGAAAATGCCCAGGCCAACTTCCTTTCTGTTCAGGAAAAAGTGGCTGAGCTGAGAAAAGAAACTGAAAATCTGGATGTAAATAATAAAGCCTTAAATAATGAGCTTCAGGAAATCAATGATGATTATGCTGATATGGATCAGGAGGCAGAGGAGCTGTCGGTATTTACCAATCAGCTGGAGCATGATAAAACAGTGCTGGAGCAGAGCATTCTTCGTATGAAGGAAAAGACACTGCTTCGTCAGCGTGAGCTTTCCAGAAATGCAGAAGCCATCAGCCAGAATGAGCAGGAAATCCGCAGACTGGACAATGAACTGGAAGAAAGCCAAAATAAGATTGGGGGTCTTATTACCAAAACCCAGCATTTGCAGGATGACTATTCAAGAGCCAAGAGTGAATACAAGGAAGTTCACGAGCGGCGCATGGAAAAGCTGGTGGAAAGCCAGAAAAATGAAAAGGAAACCAAGTCCGCTCAGCAGCGGCTTAATGGTATTCAGGATGAACTGCATCAGCTGGAGCTGGATGCCTCCCATACGGAATACGATTTGGAGCAGCTGGAAAATGAAATGCTGTCAGAATATGGTATTGTTCCGGAGCGTGCTGCCGAGATGGTGCCTGAAATGGAGCCAACAGCTCTTAAGCGTGAGCTGAAGCGGCTGGAGCGGGAGCTTGGCGCCCTTGGCAGCGTAAATCCAAATGCTCCCACAGAATACAAGGAGCTTCTGGAGCGTCACGGCTTTTTGTCCGGGAATGCTGAGGATCTTAATAACGCCAAGGCGGATTTGTTAAAGATTATCGGTGAAATGGACGCTACCATGACCAAGCAGTTTAAAGAGGCCTTTAACAGTATAAATCTGTTCTTTAAGGACATTTTTGTCAGACTCTTTGGTGGTGGCGAAGCCAGGATTATTCTTACAGACAGGGATAATGTACTGGAATCCGGCGTGGATATAGTAGTACAGATTCCTGATAAGAAGCAGCAAAATTTGGCGGTGTTGTCTGGTGGTGAGCGTGCTCTTACAGTTGTGGCATTACTGTTCTCGTTCTTACGTTACAGACCGGCACCATTCTCACTTCTTGATGAGGTGGATGCGCCGCTGGATGAGGCCAATATTGGTCGTTTTGGCAGCTTCCTTGAGGAATATTCCAGTAATACACAGTTTATTGTGGTTACTCACCGTAAGGGCACTATGGAGTCAGCGGATTCCATGTATGGCGTTACTGTTGAGGATGCTGGTGTATCCAAGATTCTTTCCGTAAAGCTGAAGGAAGCTGAATCCATGATAGAAAATTAAAATCTTTGGAGGTTTATGATGGGATTTTTTGATAAATTAAAAAAGGGTCTTACCAAGACCCGTGAAACTATTACTGAAAAAATTGAAAAGCTGGTTATTGGCTATGCTGATATTGATGATGATCTGCTGGATGAGCTGGAGGAAATTCTTATCATGGCAGATGTGGGGGTAAATACCACAGATAATTTGATGGAGGCAGTGCGCAAGGGCATCAAAAAAAAGGAAATTAATTCCCCTGAGGACTTGAAACCATTTTTGGCAAAAAAGATTTCTGAGCTTCTTACCAAGGACTCAGATACCACCAAAATTGCCAAGGATGGTCCTACCGTTATTTTGGTAATCGGTGTAAATGGCGTGGGCAAGACTACCACTATTGGCAAGCTGAGTAATTACTACAGGGAACAGGGCAAGACTGTTATGCTGGCCGCTGCTGATACCTTCCGTGCCGCTGCTATTGATCAGCTGGAAATCTGGGGCGAGCGCACCAATGCCAAGGTTATCCGTCATGAGGAAAATTCCGATCCGGCAGCTGTGGCCTTTGATGCGGTAAAGGCAGCTGTGGCACGTAATGTGGATATCCTTCTTATTGATACCGCTGGACGTCTTCAGACCAAGTCCAACCTCATGGAGGAGCTGAAGAAAATCAATCGTGTAATTCAGCGTGAAATTCCAGATGCACCCCATGAAACACTATTGGTATTGGATGCCACCACTGGTCAGAACGCCATCAGCCAGGCCAAGCTCTTTACAGAGGCAGCACCTATTTCCGGAGTTGTCCTCACCAAGCTGGACGGCACCGCCAAGGGCGGCGTGGTAATCGGCATCAAGGCCGAGCTCTCCATGCCGGTTAAATGGATTGGTGTAGGTGAAGGAGTAGACGATTTACGCCCATTCGTAGCCGAGGACTTCGCCAAGGCTTTGTTTGAGAAATAAGATTTCTACCGCGAAGTAGGTCAATGAATAATTAAATTAAATATTTATATTATTTAGGGAAGGGGCTGTCGCATTTGATGATTTTTCACCAAAGCGGCAGCCCTGTTATTATGTCCTTCTTTTATTATTTTGAATAAATGTCCATAGCAGCTTAATTCACGGCACAACAAAAACACCGTTTATATGATGACGGTGTATATGATGAAATCAGGCTGCTGTTTTTAAATCATATAAATGCAGTCCAGTTCTTCCGGCCTTTAC
>DFHJ01000138.1 GCA_002372665.1 Anaerovibrio lipolyticus | reverse complement strand
TAGTCAATAACAGCAATCATAAATTGACTCCTTTCAGCTTAGAGCATTCCCTTGGTAGAAGGAATCTCATCCGCAGCCTCCGGATCTATTTTTACAGCTGTTCTAAGGGCATGGCCCAAAGCCTTGAATATGGCCTCCACCTTATGATGGGAATTTGTACCATACATTACCTTTACATGAAGGGTAATGCCAGCATTAAAGGCAAAAGCCCGCAAAAATTCCTCGGTCAGCTCAGTGTCATAGCTACCAATCATTGGAGCCATAGGACCACCGGCATCGTATACCAAAAACGGTCTGCCACTTATATCAAGGGATACCATTACCAGCGTTTCATCCATAGGCAAATAGAAGGTTCCATAACGATTAATACCCTTCTTATCCCCCAAAGCCTGTTTTACTGCCTCGCCCAGGGCAATACCGATATCTTCAACAGAATGATGACCATCTACCTTTATATCACCATTGCAGCCCACCACCAGATCCATACGTCCGTGGGCAGCAAAGAGATTCAGCATGTGATCAAAAAAGCCTATACCAGTATCAATATCGGATACGCCTCTGCCATCAAGGCTGATAGTTAAATCAATAGAAGTTTCCTTTGTTTCGCGGATAATCTTTCCTGTACGCATATTAATTCTGCTCCTCCACAAAGGCCTTTACAGCCTTAAATACAGCGTCATTTTCATCACGGTTGCCCATGGATATTCTCAAGGCATTTTCCAAAAGAGGTGCCTTGCCAAAGCTCCTGATACCTATACCACGACTTTCCAGATATTCATTCAGCTCCACTGACTTATTATACTTAACGAAGATAAAGTTGGTATTGGAAGGAAATACCTGAAAGCCCTTTAAGGTATCATACCGTTCCTCCATGCGCTTGCGCTCCGCAATAGCCATCTGAATCCTTGGTATAAATTCGTCCCGCATCTGGAATACAGTATCAGCAGTAACCAATGTCAGCACATTCATGTGATAAGGCATCATAGATTTAGCAATCATAGCTGTCAATGGTGCTGCCGCCAGCATATAGCCACAGCGACAAGCTGCCAGTCCATAAGCCTTGGAGAAGGTTCTGGCTATAATCATATTAGGGTATTTTTTCATAAGTCCAATAGCAGTCTGGCCATTGAACTCAATATAGGCCTCATCCACCAAGAATGCACAGCTGGTATGGCTGGCAATATATTCAATATCCTCCAGGGAAGTAAAGCTGCCAGTTGGGTTATTTGGATTACAAATTACGCAAAGAGTGGCTTTGCTTTCATTAACCACATTGACAAATTCCTTCACATCAAGGCTATAATCCTTTTCACTTAAGCTTACAGGAACAGCCTCCGCCTCAGCAGCCTTTGCATAAATGTGATACATGGAAAATGATGGCTGTGGAAATACAATTTTTCTGCCACGTCCTCCGAAGCAATAGAAAATTTTCTCAATAATTTCGCTGGAGCCATTACCTATAAGAACATTTTCTACACCAAGACCAAAATTCCTGCCAATTGCCTCCATGAGCATTTCCAAATCCTCATTTGGATAACGGTTGAACGCCACACGGGAAAGGCGGCTCATCACACGCTCCTCCACCAAAGGTGGCAGGTTCATACCACTTTCATTGGCATTTACCTTAATATGCCAGTCCCGCTCCACCACATCATAAGATGGCATCTCTGCCAGTTTATTTCTATATTTAAGTTTTGCCATATTTATGCCTCCGATTTATTTCTCAATTTTTCTTATGCGGATTGCATTTGCATGAGCCTGTAAGCCCTCTGCCTCTGCCAGGCGGATAATATCATCACTGACACGGTTCAGTTCAGGCTGAGTATAGGAAATGAGGCTGGTACGCTTCATAAAGGTTTCCACATTCAGCACAGAATAGTATCTGGCAGTACCACCTGTTGGCAGTACGTGATTTGGTCCCGCAAAATAATCTCCCAACGGCTCTGGAGAATAGGCCCCAAGGAATACGGCTCCTGCATGGCGGACATAAGGGAGAAGCTGGAATGGCTCCCTGGTAAGGATTTCCATGTGCTCTGGTGCGGATACATTGGCCAGCTCAATGGCCTGCATAATGTCCTCAGCCACAATAATAAGTCCGTTTTTATCAAGGGATGCTCTGGCAATCTCCTGACGTGGCAGCTGCTGCAGCTGCTTTTCAGCCTCAGCCGCCACCTTTTCAGCAAGTGTCCTACTATCCGTAATCACGATGCTGGAGGCCAGCATATCATGCTCTGCCTGACTAAGCATATCTGCCGCCGTATACGCCGGATCAGCAGTTTCATCAGCCACAATAAGTATCTCACTTGGACCAGCCAACATATCTATATCACAGTGACCATATACGGCTTTTTTGGCCAGAGTCACAAAGATATTGCCAGGACCAGTAATTTTATCCACCCTTGGAATAGTTTCCGTACCAAAGGCCATAGCCGCAATAGCTTGTGCCCCACCAATCTTAAAGATTTTGGATACGCCAGCTTCCTTGGCGGCGACCAGCACATAAGGATTAATTTTGCCCTCCTTTGGTGGCACCATCATAATGATTTCCCCCACGCCGGCCACAGCAGCAGGAACAGCATTCATTATAACAGAAGAAGGATACGCTGCAGTGCCTCCAGGTACATAAATTCCAACCCTGTCCAAAGGAATTACAGACTGCCCCAAAAGGGAGCCCTGTCCACGATACGTCATCCAGGAGTTAGGCTTCTGTTCCTGATGATACTGGCGAACGTTGGCTGCAGCCCTTTTCAGTGATTCCACGATATCAGGATCAGCCGCTTTATATGCGGCATCATATTCATCCTCAGTAACCAAAAACTCCTTCGCCGTAAACTCGGTACGGTCAATGAGCTTGGTATATTTTATAACAGCCCTGTCTCCATCAGCCCTTACATCATTTACAATCATGTCAACGATTTCAGCAGCAGTCATATCACGGCCAAAAAGCTTCTTGTTGGCCTCACGGATTTTTGGATTAAGCTCCACCTGATCAAAGGCTGGCTTTTTTAGCATTTTCTCAACATTTACAAGTCCAGTATCTTTTACATTAACTATCTGCATTACTATCCCCCCGGATTATTTGTCCATTTCCAATATCTTACGCAAATCCTCAGTCAGATGATGGATGCGGTCAAATTTCAATTTAAAGCTAACTCTGTTACAAATTAGACGGGCAGTGGCATCCATTATAAATGCAATTTCTTCCAAATTGTTTTCACGGAGGGTGGTGCCTGTCTCAACTATATCCACAATACTCTCAGAAAGCCCTACTATAGGCCCCAGCTCGATGGAACCGTTCAATTTAATGAACTCCATCTGCATTCCTTTGCTGTTGAAAAATTTTTCCGCAATATGGGGGAACTTGGTGGCCACTCTGGTGTGAGCATAATCAGAAAGCTTGGCACGCTTATTATTCTTATCTACAGCCATCATTAAATGGCACTTGCCAAAGCCCAAATCCAAAAGCTCATAAACATCTTTGCCGGATTCCAGCAGTACATCCTTTCCAATAACCCCAATGTCAGCGGCACCATATTCAACATAGGTGGGAACATCAGCTGTTTTACTGATAATAAAGCGTATCTTCTTTTCCTCGTTGGTAATAATCAGCTTTCTGGATTTTTCACTTAAATCCTCGGCGGTATATCCTATCTTGGCAAGAAGGTCCGCAGATAATCCGAAGAGCTTTCCCTTGGGAAGGGCTATAGTCAAGTATTCCATATTATTTGAAGTCATAAGCGTTCCTCCATTTGCCTACAAGATTTTTGTTCTTTATCTCATTAAAGTATTAACATGTTAATTATACTAACACATTACCTGGTTACCGTCAATATATATTATACAGCTATTAAAAAAAAATAGGCTATTTCCATTACCTAAAAAATCAGCCCCCTGCCTTGGCAGGGGGCCAGAATTTAAGCTAAACTATTAATTGTTTTCTTCACTTGCGTTGATAACAACAGCAACAGCACCATCACCAGTAATATTAACACAGGTACGGAACATATCCAATACACGGTCAATACCGGCTACAAGGGCAAGACCCTCAAGAGGAAGGCCTACAGACTGGAGAACCATTGCCAACATGATAAGGCCAGCACCAGGAACACCGGCAGTACCAATGGATGCCAATGTACCGGTCAATACAACCATCATCATCTGTTCAAAACCAAGTGGAACACCATATACGTTGGCGACGAACAGAGTACAAACACCCATATAGAGTGCCGTACCATCCATGTTCAGGGTAGCACCCAAAGGAAGCACGAAGGATGAAATTTCGCGCTTTACACCCAATTTCTCCTGACAGTTCTTCATGTTTACAGGCAGAGCTGCAGCAGAGGAACAAGTGGTAAATGCAATCATCATCTGCTCGGACATACCCTTGAAGAAATCAATTGGGCTATGGTTGCCGAAAATCCGCGCCATGGTGGAATAAACACCAACAGCATGAATGGTACAACCTATAGCTACACAGGCGATAACAGTTAACAATGGAAGCAATACCTTAGGACCATTTGCGGATACTACAGGAAGCAGTAAGCAGAACACACCGATAGGAGCAAGCTCCATTACCATGGCGATAACCTTGTAGCAAACCTCAGCACCTGCATCGAAGAACTTGATGAGAAGCTCCGCCCTCTCACCGCCTACCTTAACGATACCTACACCAATGAAGAGCGCAAATACGATAGTTGGCAAAATTGCAGCCTTAGCCATGGAATCGATAGGATTAGAAGGTATCATGTCAAGGAGTACCTGCATAATGTAAGGAGCTTCCTTAACCTTTGGCTGTGAACCGGCAACGAAGTCAGCACCCACACCAGGACCAATAATACCAGCTATCACGAAACCAATAGTGATAGCAATGGCGGTGGTAAAAAGATAAATACCTACCGTCTTTAAACCGATACGACCCAGTTTTTTAGTATCACCTAAGCTGGTAATACCCACAACCAGAGAGAAGAATACAACTGGTACAATCATCATCTTGATTAGATTGATGAACATAGTACCAATTGGTGCAATCCACCATTTTATGAATGGCAGACCTGCTTCACCGGCAATCAAACCGACAACTACGGAGAGAACCAGTGAAATGAAGATTTTTACTGATAAGTTCATAAAAATACCCCTCCTTCTTAGATTATGTTAACCTATTTGTAGTATAACATAACAATATAATCTGTTTCAACTGAATAATGCTTTTTTTTTATAGAAGCATAAGTTTTAATTATACTTTGTATACTTTATTATATATAAATTGAATTCATTTACAATTCTATTGTATAATAACTACATTAGGAAAGGAGTTTTGTCTATGGATTGGGAAATTATGGGATTTTTAGCTTTTTTCGGCTTCTTGGGAGCATTTATTGATGCCGCAGTTGGCGGAGGCGGCCTCATTACCATTCCAGCCCTTATGTGGACAGGGCTTCCTCCAGTTACAGTTCTTGGTACAAACAAGGTGGCCGCTTCCATGGGCTCTGTTTTCAGCTTTCTCACTTTTGTTCGCGCTGGAAAAATGGATACCTCTCTCATGAAAAAGCTGTGTCCACTTTCCCTTATTGGCTCATTTGCCGGTGTATTATTAGTTCAACATATATCATCAGAATTCCTGCGTCCTTTGATAATTATTATGTTGGTTTTGGTATTTTTTTATACCGTATTAAAAAAGGATTGGGGGAAGGACTCCAAACCACAGAAAATAACAGGCAAGAAAATGATTTTATGCCTGGTTATGGCTTTCACATTGGGCTTTTATGATGGCTTCTTCGGACCGGGCACTGGCTCCTTTATATTATTTTCCTTTATTATGATAGGCTTTGATTTTATATTTGCCACCGGTAACGCCAAGGCCATGAACTTTGCCAGCAATATTGCGGCAGCAATTCTATTTACTTACTTTGGCAGTGTTGACTTCACCTATGCCGTTCCCATGGGTGTCTTCATGATAATAGGTGCCATTGCGGGTTCCAAGGTAGCCATATCCAAGGGTGTAAGCTACATACGGCCACTTTTCATCATCGTCACCGCCGTACTAATAGGAAAGCAAATTCTAGCAATGCTGTAATAGTATATATAAACAAATAGACTGCGACAAAATTACACAACCTTATCGCAGTCTATTTTTATTTTACCTTATTTTCTTCAATGAGCTTTAGTTTTTCAACTCTGCTCAATTGTTTTATGTGCCATTCCCGGCTCATAGCTGTTTCCTTATCTTTACATTCCTCAAGGTAAACCAGCTTTACGGGAAGACGGCATCTGGTATATTTACTGGCCTTGCCGCTGTTATGGGTGGCAAGGCGCTTTTCCATATCTGTAGTATACCCTGTATAAAGAGTGCCATCAGCACACTCCAATATGTAAGTAAATGCTCTCATTTAACTTACCTGTACATCCAAATAATTACTCAGCAGCCTTAATCTTAATGCTGTTGATAACCACATCATGCACTGGACGGTTCTGAGCACCAGTCTTGGTGTGACCAATTTCACGGACCACTTCCATACCCTTAACAACCTTGCCAAATACTGCATGATGACCATCCAGCCAAGGAGTAGCAGCAAGAGTAATGAAGAACTGGGAGCCGCCGGTGTTAGGGCCTGCGTTGGCCATGGACAGAATACCCTCGCTGTCGTGACGAAGATCCTTGTGAAACTCATCCTTAATAGTATAACCTGGGCCACCCATACCAGTACCTGTTGGGTCACCGCCCTGAATCATGAAGCCGTCAATAATGCGATGGAAGATAACCCCATCATAAAAGCCCTCTTCGCTGAGCTTAATAAAATTACCGGTAGTATTAGGAGCCTTGTCCTCAAAAAGTTCAATCTCAAAGGTTCCCTTGTTGGTATCAAATACCGCAATACGATTTGCCATTTTTCCATTCTCTCCTTTTGCCTTGTCTGAAGCCATACAGCCGGTGGTCATTACCAGCAGCAGCATCATGGCCAGTGCTAAAATCTTTTTCATAATGTATGTACCTCCTTGTATTTACCGGCTTGACAAAGTTTTGAAGCCGTAATCAAGCAACATAGCACCTTCAGAAAATCTGGTATCAGTATCCTTGGAATGAAGGACCACCACCAGCACCTCTTCCCCGTCACGCTGGGCCACCGCCATCAGACAGCCCCCGGCAGCATCGGTATATCCAGTTTTTCCGCCAATACAGCCCTGATACTCGGTAAGAAGCTCATTGGTATTTTCACAATGAAGGGTTTCCCCTTGAGGTGTTATACTGAAAAAAGTTTTTTCCGGAATAGCGATTATCTTTCTGAACTTTGGATTTTCCATAGCGTAATGGGAAATAATTGCCAAATCCTTTGCCGTTGAATAATGCAAATTGGAAGTGAGGCCATTTGCATTCTCAAAATGAGTTCTGTTTGCCCCCAATTCCTTGGCCTTGGCATTCATCCGTTGCCAAAACTGCCATGCACTGCCATTCCCCACAGCCTCAGCCAAGGCAGAGGCTGCCACATTATCAGAAATCATCATCATTTGGGTCAGCATATCATACTGGCGCATGGACTGACCGGTATAGCAATAAGAATATGGCTTCTGTCCGGCCCAAGGACTCACAGTAATAACACGGTCATCCCTGTCATCCTCCAAAACCAGTATAGCTGTCATTATCTTGGTAAGGCTTGCAGGATGCTCACTTTTCTCACCATTTTTTTCATAAAGAATCTCGCCTGTTTTATTGTCCATGACCACCACAGCATCTGCAGATACCTGTGGAGCTGGTGGCATAACCTTTTGTGGCTGTTCCGTTTTCTTATCCTTGCCTTGGATTGCCCTTGCATAATCACTATGCACCACTGTCTTGGCCACTGCCATGGATGCCACGACAGAAATTACTGACATGGCCAACAGCAAAGTAACTGCCAAAACAGTTGTCTTTGTATTTTTCTTAAAAATCAAAACCTATCACCTGTTTTTCCTGTCAATTCGTTGGCAAACCACCATAGTTAAACTTCTTCTTGGCAGGCTCTTGTTCCTTCTCCTCACCGGTAATAATAATCCCCGGATCATCCAAATCCAGATTGGTATAAGTCCAGCTCAAAAGATAACGCTCTTCAGGCTCAATCTCTATAAGCATTTTTTCATTTGGTACAGCAGGATTATAGTAAATATAATAAATATTACCGTCCAAATGCCTGTGTTCAGCCTTGCCAAAAGCCTTGGCAAGACCAGCCCTGGTGGCACCGTAGGTTACCCCATGAGGCCCCACATAATGCTTGCTTTTGCAGAACATTTCCACCACGGTTTTATTCTTGGCATCCACATATATTTTCTGATCAGCGGAATAGGTATAGCGAATAACCTGAACACCACGGATATACATATCAGTATCAAAATCAGGCTCCCCCAGCTTTTCCACCATGGTATCGTAACTGTCTCCCAGTCTCAAGCCTTTAAAGGCAAAATCCTCCGGAGTTGCTGCAAAGGTAACAGAGAAGATAATCATTAAAAGCAGGAATAACACCAGTCCTGCTTTGAATCTTATTGCTTTCATAGTTTATATATCACCTTACTTAGTCAAGGAAGTCCCCTTGTCCACCACCATATCAATCCATTCCTCATGGAACCCTGCATCCATCAGCACTTCCTCAAGGGAAGTAAGACGATGCTGGGTAAGGAACATGGATACACGCTCCTTTTCAATGGACTTCTCCATGTAAAAATCCTGACCCTCAGAAGTCTCATCCGGGAAGGCTACAGTATACTCGTGATATTCCTCATCAGACATGGAATCCGGCAGACTGCAGGAATGGGCCACCTTTGCCTTCCAGGCAGGTGTCTGCTTTTCCAAAAGCTGCTTCGCCTCATATATGATAGGCTGAATGGTATCCCTATACTCCTGCAAAGCGTCCTCCACTGCCTTGGTATCCTGCATAATCACTGCGCAAATAAGATCACGAAGGCTTTCTCTGGTGGAAAGATCAAACTGCATCAAATAGGATGACTCAGTAATGCCGTCCAACCATTTTTGTAAGCTGTTGGTCATATACTTCTTCGCCTTGGCAGCCATAAGCTCATCCTGCATATGAAGCTGGTGGCACAAATTATAGATATGCTGGCCATCCTCCTGGGATTCCATAATATCCTTCTTGGCACATTCACTGCAGACTCCTATTATATGATAGGTAAAGGGCTGCTCCATCAGCTCCCAATTAGCGGGAAAATCCAGACCCAAATCCTCATAGACCTTTTTCTGGGCAGCAATGCGGCTTTTGGAAAAATATGTGATTCCATCGTTGTCATTACGATATTTAACTGTGAATTCACCCTTGCATTTTGGGCAGTGGTACATCTTGTCCACCAGCTTTACCCCAACATACATGGCATCATTTGGCTTATAAAATCCATAAGGCATTGCATCTATAAATGCGTAATTATATACGCTCATGAGATTATCTGTAATTCTTGTCATGTCAATTTCTGGCATTGTCTTTCTTACACCTCGTTTAAAAATTCACTTGAATATTATACCCCAACTGATGATTTTTTGCCATAAGCAATATTTAATGTCTATTTCTAATGTCCTATTTTTCTGCCTTTAAGGATATTTTAATGTGGACTATGATATAATAAACAGGGTAAATTAATTAAATTATAAGGGGCGATATTAATGTTTAATTTCAGGAAAAAACTTTCAAAGCTCATCGCCAGTGCCATGCTGGTTACTATGCCTATCTTTGCCGGTGCTCCCTCCCAGGCTGACGCAAACTGGCTGGAAGCGGCCATAAATGTAGGCATTGCAGGCTACCAGATGTCTGAGTATAACAAACAGATTGACAACATCAATAAGACAGAGGAAGGCAGACAACAGCTGTATGCTCAGATGAAGGAAAAACAGGGGGTTGAAACTGACCCATATCTGAATCAGCGGCTTGATGGTATAATGTCCAACCTTTCCGCTGCTGTGGCCGTAACTGAACCTGCCATTAACGAAAAGCCTTTCCTTTATTTTATTAACCCAAGCAGGGATTTTAACGCTGCCTGCTCCTTGGGCCATGTAATGACCGTAAATGCCGGTATCTTTGATTTATTGCGCACTGATGACGAGGTAGCTGTTGTATTGGGACATGAAATGTCCCATGGTATGCGTGATCACGTAGTTAAGGGCTTCAAGAAGTCTGTGCCGGTAACCCTGATTGCCACTGCCATTGCTTCCAATACCAATAGTGTGGGCATAGCTGTAACCAATATAATTGCCAACTACACCGAAAAGGTGCATATCACCAAGCCTATGGAATGGGAAGCAGATAACATTGCCTTCCAGTATCTGGCAAATTCCAACTACAATCTGGGAGCCTGCCCTGCTGTATGGCAACGGGTAATAGAAAAATCCGGCAGTCAGCAGATGACTGGTGACATATTCTCTGTTTCCGACCATCCTTCCCACAGCGAACGCCTTAATAACTACATAAAGAAAATAAAGGAATACAGTGGAAACAAGGTCGACGTGAAGGGCAATGCAGTCTATGTAAATGACAAGGAATTTATCGTTCCTGCTGCTACGGAAGAAATGTCCGAACAGGTTCGGGCCTACTATGTAGCCGGTAATCTTGCCAGAGCCTTCCACGATAATGGCGGTGTTGATGCCACTGCATACGAAGGTACTGTTTATATGGGCAATCAGGGCATAATCACCTCCCTGAACACCGATGCCTCTGCCGAGGAAATCGCCAGCAAGCTTAACAGCATAAAGTAAATAAACACCAAAAAAGGACTGTGTCAAACGATACAGTCCTTTTAATATGCCTTGGAGGTGACACCCAGATTCGAACTGGGGAATAAAGGTTTTGCAGACCTTGGCCTTACCACTTGGCGATGTCACCATAAAAAAATGGAGCGGAAAACGAGACTCGAACTCGCGACCCCCACCTTGGCAAGGTGATGCTCTACCAACTGAGCTATTTCCGCATTTTTTCTCCATCTCTCTCGATTGCGGATGCAAAGGTAATGCTTTTTTCGGAATTG
>DFHJ01000033.1 GCA_002372665.1 Anaerovibrio lipolyticus | reverse complement strand
TTTTTTCTTTCAATAACTCTATTGACACCTCAGCTTTGGCTTCAGCTCTATATCCCTCAATTACCTCACACATCTCACTTTTTCCACTGAGTATTTTCAGCAATCTTAGTAATCAACTCACCCTGATATGTAAAGAAAGCAGGTCCCTGTACGGCTTTTACATGCTTTATGGCACCTGCCACAGCTGACAACGACGTTTCTTCTTCGTTCCATTGAACCTTACGGTCACTCACAACTTTAACTTTAATGGTTGGATCTTCAATAAAAATGAGTTCAGCACCTATAGGAATACCACACTTTGAGAAATTAATAGGTGGCTTCTTTATATGCTGAGCAGGAGCATTTGAATCAATTTGCCCATTACGCTTCAACTTATCAGTTGTTCCACTAATAGTTGCAATAGATTCCAGCAATTCATACGCCTCTTGCGAAGTCATCACATAAAACTCACGATTCTTTGATACACGAAGATCAGGATTTAAATTATCAATCAATTTATGTAGCTTCTTATCTTCCAGATTTCCAGCAGTCTCATAAGTCGCATACACTTCATACTCATAGGGAAGTGCCGTTGTAGAAAGCTGTTTGCGACGTGCTTCTACATCCGTTGCATATCCAATTTTCACCATATCCTTTAACGCAGGATTAGTCATGATATAGATAAAACCTTTTGCCATTATATTTACTCCCTTACTATCAATGCAACATTTTCTATATGGCTGCTGGCCACAAACATATCCACTGGCTGGACTTTTTCAGTCTTATAACCCAGCTTATCCAATATTTCCAGATCCCTTGCCAAAGTTGCAGGGTTGCAGGAAACATATACGATTCGGTTTGGCTGCATATTGGCGAAGGTTTTTAATACTACTTCTGTACAGCCTGCCCGAGGTGGGTCCACCACTATTACATCAGGACGGATACCCTGATTAAACAGCCTTGGCATTACCTTAGTACAGTCACCTACTATAAACTCAGCGTTCTTAACATTATTCTCCCGGGCGTTTTTCTCTGCATCCTTAATAGCCGGACTTACTATTTCTACACCATAAACCTTATGAGCCTTCTGAGCCAGATAAAGGCTGATAGTACCAGTACCACAATAAGCATCAATAACTGTTTCTTTCCCAGTCAGCTGAGCAAACTCCAGTGCCTTGTCATAAAGTACCTCCGCCTGCTTGGTATTAACCTGGAAAAAGGAACGGGCAGAAACATTAAAGCTGAACTTCCCCAGCTTAGCCTTAATAGTTGGACGTCCCCACAACAGCTTGGTTTCACGGCCCAATATAACATTATTTCTATAGGTCTGAATATTCTGCTGAAGACTGACCATCTGTGGCAGACGGCTGCGAAGCATCTTGATAATCTCCTTTTCACGGCTCAGCTGCTTGGTGGCAGTTACCAACACCACCATAAGCTGTCCCTTTTCTCCAGTGCGGGCCACCACATGGCGCATTACACCGGTATGACGGTCCTCATCATATACAGGAATATTCAGGTTGTCTATTACCTCCCGTACTGCACTGATGGCCTCGTTATTGATTTTATCCTGAATCATACAGTCAGAGGAATCAATAATCTTATGAGTTCCCTGGGCAAAGCAGCCAATTATAGTCTTGCCCTTTTCACGACCAACTGGGAATGCCACCTTATTGCGGTAATTCCATGGCTCCTTGGCTCCAATGGTTGGCAATACAGGTAAATTTTTAAGATGGCCTATGCGTTCCATGGCATCCTTGACCTGCTGCTGCTTAGCCTTTAACTGCCCCTCGTAGGAAAGATGCTGCAGCTGGCAACCACCACACTCCTTGTATATACCACAGGAAGGCACCACGCGAGCAGGACTTGGCGTTATTACCTTTACCAGCTTACCAATAGCATAACTTTTCTTCACTTCACTAATCTTTACGGTAAGCTCCTCCTCAGGAAGACCTCCCACCACAAAAACGGTGAAGCCTTCAATGCGGCCCACGCCTTCACCACTACTGCCCAAGCTATTGATTTTTATATTGTACTGCTTTCCTTTTTCTACAGGAATTTTTGCCATCTATTTTCCTCCAAAACATAAAGAGGGCGTCACCCTCGGAATAATTGCATGGTTTATTATACCACAAACATCCGTGACTGACGCCACACCTCAATAATTACTTTTTAGTTGGCCTTACTTCTTAAACTGAACCTCAAAAAGAAGGTCTGTCGGCTTATCCAACAACAGCTTTGCACCGTCCTTTAATAGCTCCTCATCCTTGCGAAATCCCCAACGGGCCCCTACAGGCAGGAAGCCGGCATTTACTGCTGTCTGCATATCTACACCACTATCTCCTACATAAACAACTTTTTCAGGCTCCACACCAATTTCCTTGCAGATTTCCAGACAAGTAGATGGGTCTGGTTTTCTTGGATGACCAGGACGATCTCCCATAACTATTTTGAAAGTACCTGGCTCAAACAAAATACTGATAATAGTCTTTGCCGCATCCATTGGCTTGTTGGTGCAAACAGCCATAGGCACATCCTTTTCGACGAGCTTCAGCAGCAATTCACGGACACCGCTATAGGCACGAGTCTTATTCAGTACCTTGCCGTTATAAATCTCCTTAAATTTTGCCAATGCCTTTTCATAAAAGGCTCTATCTTCGGATTTGTCAATAGGCAATGCTCTTTCCACAAGCTTGCCAATGCCATTTCCTACAAAATACTTGTATGCTTCTACATCATGATTTGGCAAATCATAGGCTGTCAGCATTTCATTACAACTATCAGCCAAATCGTCGATGGAATTAATCAGGGTTCCATCTAAATCGAATATTACTGCTTCATAGCGCATATTTCTTTTCTCCGCCTCTTTCTACACAAAAATCCTCTCACAGCACGTAATATTCTATATTAAAAAGAAAAATCCTGCAAATTTAAAAAAATTATTAATTTCTTTGGTCAGCCTCCATGAGTACACTAAGAATATCTGCCTCCCCTGTTAATAAATTTTCCCTATCTCCACTGTGGTGTCTGAGGACAATATCTGCCTCGTGTATGAGCCCCAGCTTCAACAGCTCCGCA
>DFHJ01000031.1 GCA_002372665.1 Anaerovibrio lipolyticus | reverse complement strand
CTTCAGTACCCCGTCAAGGTCATTTACAATATCATAGCCTGCGCTGTAAACATGGCAGGTATCAAGGCATACTCCAAGCTGTTCCTTTAAATCAACTCTGTCAATGATAGCCTTAAGCTCCTGAAAACTGCGCCCCACCTCTGTTCCCTTGCCGGACATGGTTTCCAGCAACACTGTTGTGCTTTGTTCTTTTTTCAGCACATTATTGAGAAGCTCACTGATAAGCTCTACAGCCACCTCTACCCCCTGCTGAACATGGCTTCCAGGGTGAAAATTATAGAGATTCCCTGGAGTATATTCCATGCGCACCAAATCGTCAGCCATAACATCGCGGGCAAACTCCCGAAGCTCCAGCTTTGCAGCACATGGATTCAATGTATATGGTGCATGGGCTACCAGCGTACCAATATTATGCTCCTTCTTATATTCCAAAAACTGTTTTACGTCAGATTCATTAATATCTTTAGCTTTACCTCCCCGGGGATTTCTGGTAAAAAAAGCAAATACATTGCCATTTATACTGGTAATTTCCTTGCCCATAGCAAGATAGCCCTTTGATGAAGACACATGATTTCCAATATTTAGCATTTCCATACACCTTTCCATTAAAAAATTTACCGCTAATCTGACCAAATAAGCAAGATGAAAGCATACGGGCTTTCATCAGCCCTTACACGAAATCTAAAGTTCATCTTCATCTTGTAGATTCGATTCACTAAGATTTCATAGTAAATAATCAAATTAGCGGTAGAATAATCATATATTTAACACTTTATATAGCCACATCGTCTGTTTCTTCCACCTCATCAGACAATCTGACTGAATACTCAGGCTGCTCCTCAAAAATAAAGTTAGGAGCCAATTCAAAGCCATTAAAGCGGGAAGCGCTGACACTGGTATAGGACCCCATTTCAGTTACCAGTACCCTGTCCCCTACAGACAGCTTTGGTGCCATAAAATCACGGTAAAGCACATCTATACCATCACAGCTTGGTCCACCAAAGGTAGATGCCTTAAGGGGGCCCTTGCCAAAGCAATGCAAAGGATATGTCCAGTGGTCATACATTATTCCGGAGAAGCAGCCATAAATACCCTCATCAAGAATATACCAAGGATTGCCCCCACGATTCTTGGTGCCAATTACAGATGTTACCAGATTTACAGCTGTACCGCACATAAATCTTCCTGGCTCCATCCACACCTTGGTATCTGGAAAAAGACGATCAATCTGGTGGTTAATAGACTCCATCATTGCTGCCAAATCCACAGCCAGCCCATCTGCATCAGGAATTGGGAAGCCGCCGCCGATATCCAGGTCGGTTAAGTGCATACCACGGGCCTCAGCCTCATCGAAAAGATTACGAACTAATAGCAAAGCCTCTTCATAAGCCGCTGTTGAAAGGGACTGACTGCCTACATGAAAGCAAATCCCCTTGGCATGAAGGCCAGCCTTTTCTGCCTGTTCCAAAAGATCCAGTGCCTCATCCATTGGTGCCCCAAACTTGGTATTCAAATCCACTAACGCCTTGTTGTTGCGAACCTGTATACGAACCAGCACATCAGCACCTGGAACGGCATCAGCCATCTTTGAAATCTCGGATTCATCATCAAAAGTAAAGCGATTCACTCCATTATCCACAGACGCCTGAAATCCTTTGGCATCCTTAACAGGATTGGCGTAAATCATGCGGGAACCATCCACCCCCAGCTCTGCCAGTGCCTCAATTTCACCAGCGGAGGCCACATCAAAATGGGAGCCCATTTCTGCCAGCATCTGCAACACCTCTGGTGTAGGGTTTGCCTTAATAGCATAATATACACCAGCACGAGGCAAATAGGTCCGTAAGAAGCGGTAGTTCTCTGCCACCTTATCCAGTGAGGTTACCAGAAACGGAGTCTGAATCCGTTCTGCCATTGCGTTCATTTCCTTTTCGGTAAGTCTGAAACTTTTCATATCACATTAACACGACCTTTCTATAAATCTATAGCATATCTAGTATAATGAATTATACTTACAGAGTGTATTTTATTACATTCAATACCATTCTACAATAAAAAAATTCATATTATTGTATTTTTTTGCAAACACTGAAAAATTAAAAAGGGACCATTACTCGGTCCCCATTAAAATAGTGTATTAATTTACAAAGATTTGGATATAAAAGCCAACAAAGGCAAAGCAATTATTGTTCGCTCCAGAAAAATTACAAAGAGTCGTTTAATATCAAGGCCCACATTGGATTTTACAATAATACTTCCCACCTCGGTAAGATATATAATCTGCACCAAAGACAGACCTGCTACCAAAAAGCGGGTCTGAACAGGCAAGCCAGGGCTAGTTATAAGTGCTGGAATAAACATATCAATGAAGCCCACCAAAGTAGCTGGTGCTATATCAAAGGCCCCCTCGATACCAAGGAAGCTCATATACGCTCCCATAGGATAGGAAAGCCACTGCATAATAGAGGTTTCATTAACAAGCAAAGAGCCCAGAGTGCCCCAAGCAATAACTATTGGAATTAGGTCCATAATAATGCCAATGGTCATTTTGCCTGCCGCATCCAGCGCATTCATAAAACCAAACTTTTGGGCCCGTTTCATGGCGGCCAACCAGGCCCAGTCAAGCAACGATGAGGCCTCAGGCACTTCCTCATTGATATTTTTCTCGCCGCAATATTCATCCGGAATATTGGCCAATGGTGGAATACGTACACCTATCACGGCCAGGAGCAGGCCAATAGCAGTAACAGAACCATAAAGCAACAAGAAATGATTGGTTACATTCAACGTTTCGGCAATTACCATACAGAAAGGAATGGATACCAACGAGAAATTTGTCATAATTGAAGCAGCCTCACGCTTGCTGTAATAACCATTTTGGTGCTGATTGCCAGTAATCAATACGGCCGTATTGGAGGAAGCCAGCCAAGAGGCAATAAGATCCACAGATGCACGACCCGGAACCTTAAATAGTGGGCGAATCAGCGGTCTCAACAATATGCCCATAAACTCCATAATACCACAATCGGTAAGGAACGGAAGCACAAAGCTCAGGGTAACAGCGATAGCAATTAGAGTCTGGGCCAACGAAACCATGCTGCCACCCACGTCCTCACTGCGAACTGCCTCAGGGCCAACCTCAAACACAACGCATATAGTTACTGCCAAGGCAATAAGGCGGGTCAGCGCATAGGGCTTGGACACAAACATCAGCGGAAATATCCAGCTGAATCTGCCAGATTTCTGAATCTTCCAGAAGCAGCCCACCAAAGCGCTTACAGCAGAAAATATCACCACTACTGTAAGGAGCCATGGAATATTTTGCCTAATAAGTGCATCCAATGCTTCTGTCAGCACGCTGAGAGCTGTATTATATGTCCCCCCTGTGGTATCCCAGGGAAATAAAAACATAAAGCAACCAAATAATGAACAGCCTAAAAATTTCATAACATCCGAAATATTATAGCAAGCTTTTAATTTTTCCTGTCCTTCAACTTCCAGTTTCTCAACCATATCCTGTATAAATATCCCTTTCATGTATAAATAAATTGTTGTAATATTTCTATATTCATGAAATTCACGCAAAATTAATAATTATCCAATAAATACGTGATAATGGTGAATTTTCATTCAAAACACCAACGTATAATATAATACATTATGATGGAAACTTATGCAATGAATAATTAGCAAGAAGAGCTAAAACGCCAAAACCCGATGACTATTTTCTATAGTCACCGGGTTTTATTACGCAAAACTACCTATTTATTTTCCAGTACGCCCTCGTTTAGTCATCGGAATCCCCTTTTGGCAAAGTGGGCATTCATCAGGCTCATAGGTCTGAACATCCATGTGCAAAAGTGCAGTGCTCGGCACATCACCAAAGGTTGCCCTGCCACCGCTGCGGTCTACCAGCATACTCACAGCCACCGGAATACCACCATGCTCCTTAACCACATCAATAACCTCACGAATGGAACCGCCAGTGGTAACAATATCCTCAACGATGAGGACACGCTCACCTTCATGGAGAGTAAAACCACGACGGAAGGTCATCTTGCCGTTTTCACGCTCGGTGAATATAGCCCTGGTGCCCAGTGCCTTACCAGTTTCGTGAGCCAGCAGAATACCACCGGTTACAGGACCTACCACTGTCTCAATATTGGCATCAACAAACTTGGCTGCCATGGCCTGACACAGCTTTTCCGTATATTCAGGCTTTTGAAGTACATTGAACTTCTCCACATAGCGTGGGCTGTGAAGGCCGGAGGTCAAAAGGAAATGTCCCTCCATAATTGCACCGGTTTCCAAAAGCATATCCTCTACTTCTTTTTCAGTAAGAGTTTTTAATTCTGCCATTATTTCACACTCTCCATTTCTTTAATTATAGCTTCCGCAGCTTTCTTTGGATCCTGAGCTGCCCGAATAGGACGGCCAACCACCAGATGGGTAGCACCATTTTTCAGTGCTGCTTCGGGAGTTGCAATTCGACTCTGATCATCAATACTGGCTCCCGCAGGGCGAACCCCAGGAGTAATAATCAAAAAATCAGTGCCGCAGGCTTCACGAATTGCTGCGGCCTCCTGAGGAGAAGCCACCACTCCATCAAGGCCAGCTTCTTTAGTGAGCTTGGCCAGACGAACCACCTGCTTGCGAATCTCACACTGCATACCAAGGCCCTGCCAATCCTCCTGATTAATGCTGGTCAGTATGGTCACAGCAATCAGCTTGGGGCATGGAATCCCCATTTCCTCAGCCTTTTTGTGAACTCTTTCTGCCGCTGTCTTCATCATGGTAAAACCGCCGGAGGCATGAACATTCATAATATCCGCCCCCTGTACCATAAGGGAGCAAAGTCCCTCAGCTACAGTATTGGGAATGTCGTGAAGCTTCAAATCCAGAAAAATATTTTTGCCCTTTTCCTTTAAGTATGAAATGACCTTGGCCCCTTCACTATAGAAAAGCTCCATACCTACCTTGTAGTAGCTGACACTGTCCCCCAAGGTATCCACCAGCTTCTCCACATCCTCAAATTTATGAACATCAAGGGCTACAATCAAACGATTATCTGCCATTTTTCCTCCTTAAGCTAAATCATAACCTCCACCAACATAGTCTTGAATAGCGAGGCTATATACAAGGCGGCGCTCCCGCATGAACTCCAGTACATTGAGCACCTCCCAAGCAGTATCCAGTGAAGTAAGACATGGGATAGCATGCTCCACCGTAGCACGACGAATCTTAAAGCCATCGTGCACTACACTCTTGCCCTGATTCTGGGTCATGGTGTTGATTACCATGTGAATACGGCCCTTCTTAATCTGCTGGATAATGTCCACGCTGCGTTCATGCATCTTGCCAACCACCTCAACATCAATGCCCATGGACTTGATAGCCTTGGCACTGCCAGCAGTAGCCACCAACTTAAAACCAAGCTCAGAGAAGGCCTTGGCCAGTTGCTTCATTTCGTCCTTGTCCTTGTTGGCCACAGTGAACAGGATTGTTCCATTTACAGGAATATTCATGCCAGCACCAGTCATAGCCTTATACAGGGCACGGTTATAGTGATAGTCGATGCCCATAACTTCACCGGTGGACTTCATCTCAGGGCCAAGGGATATATCTACATCAGCCATCTTATTAAAGGAGAATACAGGGGCCTTTACTGCCACATAATGCTTAGGGCTTACCAGACCTGGCTTAAAGCCCAGCTCTTTAATGGTTGCCCCCATGGCAATCTGGGTGGCAATATCCACCATCTGAACATCCGTTACCTTACTTAAGAATGGTACTGTGCGGGAGGAACGTGGATTTACTTCTATTACAAAAACCTCATCATTAGCCACAACGTACTGAATATTCATAAGGCCCTTTACATGGAGGCCAACTGCCAGACGCTTGGTGTAATCAACAATAGTATATTTTACCTTCTGTGGCAGAGTTTGTGGCGGATACACCGCAATGGAGTCACCAGAATGAACACCAGCCCGCTCGATATGCTCCATAATGCCTGGGATTATTACATCCACACCATCGGAAATAGCATCCACTTCAACCTCGGTACCCTGCATATAGCGGTCCACCAGAACCGGATGCTCCGGAGTTACCTTTACTGCACGGCCCATGTAGTCAATAAGCTCTTCCTCGTTATACACGATTTCCATAGCACGGCCGCCCAATACATAAGATGGACGAACCATTACAGGATAGCCGATTTCAGCTGCCCCCTTGATGGCATCCTCCAAATTGGTTACACTAATGCCCTGTGGTCTAGGGATACCTGTCTGAGTGAGCACCTCATCAAAGCGCTCTCTATCCTCTGCCCGGTCAATATCATTTACAGAAGTACCGAAGATTTTCACCCCGGCCTTACTAAGATCCTCAGCCAGATTAATGGCCGTCTGCCCACCAAACTGTACGATAACCCCTTCTGGTTTTTCCTTGTCAATAATGTTAAGAACATCCTCAGAGGTCAATGGCTCAAAATAAAGTCTATCGGAAATATCAAAGTCAGTGGATACGGTTTCAGGGTTATTGTTGACAATAATGGCCTCTATGCCCATCTGACGCAGGGCCCATACTGAATGTACGGAGCAATAATCGAACTCCACCCCCTGACCGATGCGGATTGGGCCAGAGCCCAACACCAGAACCTTGCGACGCTTACTTGAGGTATCCACCTCATCCTCCTGGGCGTGGAAGGTGGAATAATAGTATGGAGTTGCAGCCTCAAACTCAGCAGCACAGGTATCTACCATCTTGTAGCATGGCAGAATGTTCATAGTCTTTCTCAGAGTACGGATTTCATCAGTGGTCTTTCCGGCCAATTCGGCAATGGAGCGGTCAGCCAGTCCAACGTCCTTGGCAGCCAGCATAAGACTAGGAGTAATCTGTTCATTTTGGATTCTACGCTCCAAATCCGTAATCTTTTTGATTTTCCGCAGGAACCATTTATCTATTTTGGTAATATTATGAACACCGTCCACATCAACAATGCCACGGCGCATGGCTTCGGCAATTACAAAGAGCCGCTCATCATTGCACTTTGAAATAGCCTTGATAACCTTATTGTCATCCCACTGGTCCATGTCCTCCATATGAAGACGATGTACACCAATCTCCAGTGAACGAACTGCCTTTAAGATAGCTCCCTCGAAGTTTCTGTCAATGGACATAACCTCACCAGTAGCTTTCATCTGGGTTCCCAGTGTCTTGTCCGCATATACGAACTTATCAAAAGGCCAGCGTGGGAACTTAACCACGCAGTAGTCAAGGGCCGGCTCAAAGCATGCCTTGGTCTTTTGGGTTACGGCATTAGTAATCTCATCCAAACTGTAGCCAATAGCAATCTTGGCAGAAACCTTGGCAATAGGGTAACCAGTTGCTTTGGAAGCCAATGCAGAAGAACGGCTTACACGAGGATTTAC
>DFHJ01000043.1 GCA_002372665.1 Anaerovibrio lipolyticus | reverse complement strand
GGTCTTGAATCCCGTGGCTTCATCTATGGTGCAGCACTTTCTGCAGCTACCAATATCGGTTTTGTACCAATTCGTAAGCCAGGCAAGCTGCCTGCTGAGGTGGTAAGTGTTGACTATGATCTGGAATATGGCAGTGATACCATTGAAATGCATAAGGATGCCATTAAGCCTGGTCAGAAGGTACTTATTGTGGACGATTTGCTGGCCACCGGCGGTACTGCTACAGCTGCGTCAAAGCTTATAAAAAAGGTTGGTGGTGTGGTAAGTGCTGCTGTATTCTTTGTGGAGCTGACTACCCTTGGCGGTCGACAGAAGCTGGAAAGTGACGGTATAAGGGTTATGTCCATGCTTCAATATGATTTGGATTAAGGGGGCATCAGCTTTATGTCGGTTATGAATTTTAGGAAGCTGATGACTTTTGTGGTCACATTGTCTGTTATGGCACTTAGTATTCTGGTGACCGGATGTGGTTCCAAGAATATAGAGCTGCATGATGTCAGTGTTAATGGCCATGCAAGCACCCTTACTATGAGCATGCCCTTTGATTTTAGAAATCCAATGGCACCGAAAACTTTTCCTAATGGTACTACTATTTGTACCAGTGCAGACCATAATAGTGATTTTGAGATAACTGTTATGAGTGTTCATTATGATCGGGCCAAATACAAGGATTTTACTGCTTCAGAATTTAAGCCTGACCTTAATAAATTCTCCGAGGATCTTTTAAAGACCTATAAGAGCAAGCGCAAGTCCACTGGCGGTCAGCTTGAGAACACCACTGTTGCCGGGGAGCCAGCCAAGGTAGCTGTTTTGGATGGTACCAGCAATGACATTAAGATAAAAACACGATTTATTTCCCTTTTTAAGGGTGATGAGCATTGGTGCATTACCATATCATACAAGGCTGACGATGAGGATTATGAGAAGGCTGCTGACAGGATGGTGGAAAGCATTCATTTTTAAACCATAAGAACACTTAATAAATTGAAACGGGACTAGCAACAGGGTCCCGTTTTTTCATCTATATTCATTGCTTCAAGAACGGACTAAAAAACAGGATGGACTGATATTGTGAGACTGGCTGATGTTTATATTAATATTCCGATAAAAAGCATATCCCAGGCATACAGCTATATTGTGCCAGATAATCTTAGCTTTCTTGCAGAGGGCTGGAGGGTTATTGTACCCTTTGGAGGCAGAGCCATTGAGGGCTTTATTGTGTCCGTAAAAAATGTGGATGAAAGCAGCATTAAAGGTGATTTTAAACTAAGGGAAATAAAGGGAACCTTGGATGAGGAAGCCTGGTTTCCCCACCAGATAATCGAGGCTGCCCGCTGGATGGCTGATTTTTACCTTTGCTCAGTGGGTGAAATGATGCGTCTTTTTATTCCTGGGAAAAGTGGTGTCCATATACAAGTAGCGTATGAAGCAGTACCAAATGTAGAAAACAATGTACTTTTACAGGTTCAGGCATATCGTGCAGTTTATGATGCAGTAAAAATATCTGGTGCAGCCAAGAAAAAGGACATAAAGGACCAGCTGGTGGCTGATGGTAACGAAGAAATAGCAGCGGTACTGGATAATATTCTGGAAAAGCTGCTGCAATACAGGGCCATCAAACGAGTTTATAACGCTGATAATAAGGCAAAGGCTGCATTTGAAACTGTTTATGTGATAGCAAGGTTAGTGACAGAGGAGTTACTTTCAGATTTTTCACGAAAGCCGGCGCAGAAAAAGGCTTTGCAGATAATTTTGAATCAGCAGAATCAGCAAAGGATTGGGGAAGCCAGCTTTACGGGTGATGATTTTAAGGCACAAGGTGTATCTGCTGCCACGTTAAAGGCTTTGGTGGAAGCGGAGATTCTTTGTAAGAAAAAGCGTCGTGTTTACCGAAACAGCTATAATGCTTCTGGTCAAAAGCACAAAGAAATTGAACTTACTATTGAGCAAAATAAAGCTATTGAGGCTCTGGAAGAAGCCATAAATGACAAGAAGTACGAGGAATTTCTGCTATATGGGGTTACTGGCAGTGGCAAAACTCAGGTGTATATTGAGGCTGCAAAAAAAGTTCGGAATTTGGGCCGTAGAGTTGTGGTTTTAGTACCGGAGATTGCTCTGACTGGTCAGGTAGTACAGGCATTTAAGAGCTATTTTGAAGAAGATATAATCGTTATTCATAGTCGGCTGTCCATTAGCGAGCGAAATGATGCAATTTTACGGGTGCGCCGTGGTGAGGCTGGGATTATTATTGGTGCTCGTTCTGCCCTATTTACGCCAGCTGATGACATCGGATTGATTATTATGGATGAGGAGCAGGATAATTCTTATAAACAGGATGAATCTCCGCGTTATCATGCCAGAGTGGTGGCAGAAAAGTTGGCTGAGATTTATGGGGCACCGCTGCTTTTGGGAAGTGCCACTCCTTCATTGGAAACATATCATAGGGCCCAGATTGGCAAGTGTACCATGCTTCACCTACCAAATCGTATTGGCAATAAACCACTTCCACAGGTAGCCTGCGTAGATATGCGTCAGGAGCTTAAAAAGGGAAGAAGAAATATTATCAGCCACCCTTTGCGCCTTCTTATTGAAGACACCATCTCCAAGGGAGAGCAGATGATTATTATGTTGAACCGTCGTGGCTTTGCTACCTTTGTAATGTGTCGTTCCTGCGGCGAGGTTATTAAGTGTCCTCAATGTACCATGCCACTTGTATATCACAGGGATAAGCGTCTGATGTGCCACCATTGTGATATTACAGTTCCAGTGCCAGATGTATGTCCAAAATGCGAGAGCCGCTATATCAAATATTTTGGTTCTGGTACAGAAAAGCTGGAACAGGAGCTGAGGACATTGGTGCCTCAGGCCAGAGTTATTCGTATGGATAGGGATACCACTACTGGCAAGTTTGGTCATACTAATATTATTGAACGGTTCCGCAATAAGGAATTTGATATACTTCTTGGAACCCAGATGGTGGCCAAGGGCCATGATATTCCAAATGTTACGGCGGTGGGTATTATTAGTGCAGATTCGGCCCTTAATATGCCGGATTTCCGTGCTGCAGAAAGAGTGTTTATGCTGATTACCCAGACAGCTGGCCGGGCAGGTCGTGGAGATATTCCCGGCAAGGTCATAGTTCAGAGCTATTCACCGGAGCATAATGCAGTACAAAGCGGTATAAAGCAGGATTATCAGGCCTTTTACGAGGAAGAAATGAAGCTGAGGGAAAGTCTTTTCTATCCGCCATTTTGTCGTATTGTTAAGCTGATAGTACATAACGAAAAACCGGAAAATGCCCGTCAGCAGGCTCAGAATATAAAGGATAAATTCTTAAATAATTTTGGTTATACCAAGCATCATCAGCTTATCGGTCCGGCTCCTGCCATGATTCCTGTTTTTAAGGGAATTCACAGATTTTCTATGCTGATAAAAACAGATGATTTAAAGGCGGTCAATCAATTCCTCCGTGACCAGGGAGTACACCGTGATATGAATGTAATGATAGATATCGACCCTATCACCACGTCCTGATTGGAGCAATTATGAATAAAGAATTATTGGAAAACAAGCTAATTGCAGCTTATGAATACTTTAAAAATATTAATCATACCCGGAATATGAACCATGTTCGTCATCTGTCCCAAAAGCTAAATGACAAGAAATATGGAATTGCCTTTGCTGGACATTTTTCTGCCGGAAAATCCAGACTCATAAATTCATTTTTGGGGGATAATATACTTCCATCCAGCCCAATACCTACCTCAGCCAATTTGGTAAAGGTGTATAAGGGTGAGGACTATGCCCGCGTGTTTTTTAGTAAGGGAAAGCCCCGTAAATATCTGGCACCCTACGACTATGAGCTTGTTAAGAGTTATTGTCGTGATGGTGATGCTGTTTCATGTATAGAGCTCAGCTATTCCAACCTCCATATCCCGGAAGGTGTGGAAATCATGGATACTCCAGGCATTGATTCCGCTGATGACGCTCATCGCATGGTTACAGAGGATGCTATTCATTTGGCGGATATAATTTTCTATGTCATGGACTACAATCACGTCCAGTCAGAGCTGAATTTCTCCTTTACCCGTGATCTGACCAAGGCCGGCAAGGAAGTATATCTGGTAATTAATCAGATAGACAAGCATCGTGACAATGAGTTGTCCTTTGATACCTTCAAAAATTCTGTGTACAAGGCTTTTGAAGGCTGGGGCGTAAAGGCCAAGGGCATTTATTTTATTTCTGCCAAATATCTTGATGCTGCCCACAACCAGTATGATGAGCTGATGGCACTTTTGGAGGAT
>DFHJ01000084.1 GCA_002372665.1 Anaerovibrio lipolyticus | reverse complement strand
AACAAAGAATGAATCAATGTCAAGTATAAAATTTAATTTTGCACAATTTATTTTAAGAATATTCGTATTTTCGGTCATAAAGCAGGGCTGCCAGCAGTACCACAAAGCATGAACCAGCATTATGGACAAGGGCTCCGCTAGTCGGATTTAATACGCCAAGTACGGATAGTGTTACAGCAACGAAGTTGATGCACATGGAAAGGGTAATTGCCATCTTTATGGTTTTGATTGTCGTATTGCTGAGCCATTTCAAATATGGAAGCTTGGAGGTATTGTCATCCATCAAAGCACCTGTGATAGGCGAATTCCGGCTGAGTCTGCTTTTTCAGTATTATCGTGATAATACGCAGGATAACGGTGACAGGTGACGAATATATAAAGTAGTTGGGAAAAGCGTAGGAATCTGTGTAAGGAGGGTTTTCCTATGGAAAGTAAAATTGCCGAAGCAATTAAGCTGAAAAATTATCCTGTGGCGGTGATTCGTACTGACGAAAAGCCAGATGGGGCTCTGATGTTTAAGGAAGGTAAATGGGGCTGTGTGGTGGCTATGATTAATGCCGCTTCCAAGGGAAAGACTGTGGCTCTGAGCAATGCAACGGTTGTGTGTCAGGGAGGACACGCCGGTTGTGGCTTTGGCCCTTATGAAGAAGGCTATGTGGACAAATTTTTGGCAGATGGTGAAGGCCTTAAGGTGGCAGGGGAGCGTTATAAAGCATCCCAGGAGCTGGCACTGAAGTTTATGCGTTGGCAGGTGGTACCGAAGGAGCAGAAGGAATTTGTAGTAATGAAGCCACTTTCTGAGGTCACGGAGGCTGATAGTCCTGAAGCCATAATATTTTTGGTAAATGCGGACAGACTGTCGGGGCTGGCTACCTTGGCCAATTTTGATACGGAAAATCAGGACAATGTAAAGCACTATTTTGGTGCAGGGTGCGGTCAGTCCATAGGCAATGTGTTGGCTGCTTCGGAATGTGGCAGCAGGGAGTGCTTTATCGGCATGACAGATCCGTCAGCCAGAAAGGTATTGCCGGCTGATATTATGTCCTTCAGTATTCCGTTTAAGCGTTTTTTGGAAATGGAGGAGAATGCTGATAAGAGCTTCTTCCATACTGATACCTGGCAAACCATCTGCAAACGGCTGGAGTAGCAAAAAATACAAATCGAATGTAAGTAATGTGGTGAAAATACGGGATAATCTACTGCCTGTTTTGTTCAGCGGTATTTATATCGTTAAGTAAATCAGCCAATGTTATTTTGGCAAAATCATCCAGCATATGATTTTTCACTACGGATAATTTATTGCCCAGCACCTGCTGTATATTTCTTCCTACAGGGCATTTGGGATTAGGATTCTCCTGAATATGAAATAAGTCTTCATCTTCTTCCACAGCATTAAATATTTCCTGCAGTGTAATTTCACGGGGCTCTTTTACAAGCTTTGCCCCGCCTACACCGGCAGCAACTTTAACCAGTCCGGCAGCCTTTAACTGTCCCAGGGTTTTACGGATAATAACCGGATTAATATTTACGCTGGAAGCCAAAAAGGTAGAGGTGGTTTTAAAGACACCATCAAATTTGGCAATACACAACAATATTTGTACTGCCACCGGCATACGGAATGAAAACTGCATAATAATTCTCCTTAAAACAAAAGACTCATTGTAAGTTATGTTATTACAATGGGGCTTTATTGTCAATGAAGGAAAAATTGAACAATGGCGTTATAATGTTGCTATATGTGCCAGTATAAAAATATCTATATGGGCATTTCGCCTGTTGCCAAGGGCATTTTGCGTTGTGTTACCTAATCTTGATTTAGAGAAGGTATGATGAGATATGATAATTGAGTTAATTTTTTCTATACTAATAATATGAAGTGTAGTATAATTATGTAAAATATTTTAACGTTAAGTTTTTAATTTAATAAGACATAAAATCAGGTGTCGTTAGACTTGATAGAGAAGCCGGAAAAAGCCGGCGCGGTCCCGCCACTGTATTGGGGAGCTAATTTGTAATTTTGCCACTGAAGGGGGAAAAGCCTCTTTGGGAAGGCGCAATGCAGCTATGAGCCAGAGCCAGGAGAACTGCCTGATTTATAATCACCGCTAGACCCACGAGAGATGGGGAGGGGATTTTCGCTTTGACAGGATAATTCTGCGCTCTTGCTCTATGTGGTCAAGAGCTTTTATTTTTGTGGAGGTACATTTTGCGGAAATCTGTTTTTGGTATAGCTGGCATATTGTTAGTTTTATTATGTATCACACTGCTTTTATCCTTGGGGGCCGGTTCTGTCATGATTCCATTGGATGTGGTCTGGCAGCAGGTTATAACAGGATTCACAGGTGAAAATGCCCAAGTGTCCCGAATTTTATTTGATATCCGATTGCCACGTAGCTTGTTTGCGGCTATGGCTGGGGCGTCACTGGGATTGACGGGATTATTGATGCAGACCATATCCCAAAATGATTTGGCAGATCCATATATTTTGGGCGTTTCTTCAGGTGCCGGTGCCGGCGCTGTAATTTGCATAGTAACTGGTTTATCGACAATGCTACTGGGATATGGCGTTTATATTGGAGCCTTTGTGGGGGCGGCTTTAGCTACGGCTTCGGTGCTGTTGCTTTCTGGAAGAAATGATAACCCGCTACGTTTGGTGCTTATGGGCATTGGTGTCTCAGCTATTTTTTCGGCATTGACTATGTTTGCCATATATGCGGCAAAGGATGAGGCTCAGGTTCGCAGTGCGATGTTTTGGCTATTGGGGAGTTTGACAGGGATTCAATGGAAGGTTGTTCCTGTAATGATGATTTCGCTGGTATTTTTAATGCTCTTTTGTTGGCTTTATCGCCACGAGCTGGATATTATGCTTTTGGGAAGTGAGGAAGCCCGTTCTCTGGGAATGTCTTATCAGCGTTTGCAGCGTATGTCGGTTATTATGGCCTCTGTATCAGCTGCTGTGGTAACATCGATTGCAGGTGTTATCGGATTTGTTGGTCTTATAGTACCACACATGGCGCGACGTATTGGCCGTCCGGACCATGCCTCAATGCTGTGGGTCACTGTTTTGTTGGGCGCACTGGTGATGGTAGTAGCAGACGCATTAGCACGGAGCCTTTTCCGTCCGGAGGAATTACCTATAGGTATTCTCACCTCTTTTTTGGGAGCACCGGTTTTCTTGTGGATTATATGGAGGCAGTATGCACGATAAGGATATGTTGCTTGAGACAAGGAAATTGTCCTTTAATATCGGGGGCAAAAATGTATTATGTGAGGTTTCAGCCCATTTTTTTGAAAATCAGATTACTGCTATTATTGGTCCGAATGGCTCCGGCAAGAGTACCCTGCTGTCCTTTCTCACCAGAAAGCGTGTGGTTGGGGAGACTAGTGGAACCGATGGTGAGGTGCTTTTCCGCGGAAAGCCATTGTCAGATATGAGCTCCCAAAGCTTTGCCAGACTGGCTGCTGTGCTACCACAATTTCATCACACCATTCTCGATTTTTATGTTGAAGATATTGTGCTGATGGGACGTTTTCCATTTAAGGAAAAATTTCAGGATTATACAGCCGAAGATCGTGAAAAGGTTCGTATTGCCATGGAAAAGGCGGGGGTATCCCATCTGGCCCTTCGCAAGGCAGGGGGACTTTCAGGAGGGGAGCTGCAGCGTGTTATGATTGCCAGAACGCTGGCCCAGGATACAGATTTGCTGTTCCTTGATGAGCCTACAAATCATCTTGATGTAAAGCATAAGCTGGCCTTGATGCACCTTTTGCGGGGGTGTGACAAGACAGTTGTAGCTGTGCTTCATGATTTATCATTGGTGGCACAGTATACGGATTATGTTGTCGCTATGAAAGACGGTAAAGTATATGCCACAGGCAAAACGGAGGAGGTATTAAAGCCGGACATTTTGAAAGAAATATTTGAAGTACCATTTTTGCGTTTTGAGCAAGCTGGAAAAATTTATTTGAATTACTGAAGGGAGCGATTGATTTGAAGATTAAGCATTGGCTGAAAAAAGGTGCGGTCGCCGGTATGCTGATGGCGACCTTGTTGAGCGTGGCAGGATGTGGCAGTCAAAAAAATGAACAGGCAGCGTCCTCCTCAGGGTATCCTGTATCCTGGACAGAAACCTTGAATGGACAAGAGACCAAGGTGTCTGTTGACAAGGCACCAGCCCGCGTTATTTCCATGTCCCAGGCCACCAGCGAAATGCTGTTGACACTGGGGCTGGAGGACCGTATGGTTGGTACTGCCATGAAGGAGGAAGAGGTTTTTGGTCCTGTTGCAGATGCCTACGGCAAGGTGAAGGTTTTGTCGGAAAAATGGCCTTCCTATGAGACCTTTATGGCAGAAAAGCCAGATTTTGCAACTGGCTGGGAGGTTGCTTTCACAAAGCGCGGTATTCCGTCAGATTCCATTACTTCTCAGGGAGTACCTATTTATATCCCTTCTTCCATGCAGAAGACTGATGCAGATCTGGAAACAGTTTTTGCAGATATGCTGAAGCTGGGCGACATTTTTGGTGTTCAGGACAAGGCCAAAGCATGGGTGGACTCCCAGAAGAAGGAATTGGAGCAGGTTCAGAAGGACCTGGGCAAACAGCCGAAAAAACGTGTATTTGTATATGACGCTTCTGATGGCAAGCCGTTTACAGCCTACAAGGGCTACACCACCAATATCCTGAAGCTGATTGGCGCAGAGAATATTATGGAAAACGCAGGCGTTGATAAAACCTGGGCTGCAGCCAGCTGGGAATCTGTTGTAGCAGGTGATCCGGAATATATTATTATTTGCGATTACAGTAGTGGTGTCCGTAATGAGGATGATTTCAAGGAGAAGGTCGCAACAATCCGCAATAATCCTCAGCTGAAAGATGTTAAGGCTGTTAAGGAGAATCACTTTATAAAGGTTCGTCTGTCGGAGATTACGCCAGGTGTGCGTACAGTAGATGCTTTGAAGCGTCTTGCTGCTGAAATGAACAAGTAATTTTTTCCAATATAAAATACCCGCCGGTGGAGATATTTCTCTGCTGGCGGGTGTTGACGTTATTATTCGTTTACTTTACTTCGATAGACAGATAGCAATATTGACATGCTGTAATATTAATCATTACAGCAAAAATGATGATTTTTAATTAAAAAGGCCCGTCGTTGGGAAAATATCCAGCGATGAGCCTTAAATTTATTTATATATTAATTCCCTAACAGCTCTGCTAAATCCTTTTCCGGTGTTGTAATTGGTGCAATACCGTAATTATCCACAAGATATTTAAGAATATTAGGTGATACAAAGGCTGGAAGAGATGGTCCAAGCTTAATATTTTTTATGCCAAGATGAAGCAGGGTAAGGAGAATGCACACGGCCTTCTGCTCATACCAGGAGAGTACGAAGGAGAGTGGCAATTCTTTTACACTGCAGTCAAAGGCCTTTGCGAGGGCAACAGCAACCTGAATGGCACCGTAGGCATCGTTGCATTGACCCATATCCATAAGGCGTGGAAGTCCGCCAATTTCACCAAGGTTAAGATCATTGAAGCGATATTTCCCGCAGGCCAGAGTTAAAACGATGCTGTCCGTTGGAGTCTGTTTTACAAATTCAGTATAGTAATTTCTGCCAGGCTTGGCACCATCACAGCCAGCCACAAGGAAGAAATGCTTAAGTGTGCCTGATTTTACCATCTCTACCACAGTACCAGCATGTGAAAGAATTGCAGCATGACCAAAGCCGGTGGTTACCTCTTTTCCACCATTAATTCCAGTGAATTCAGTATCTTCAGTAAAGCCACCTAGAGCCAATGCTTTTTCAATTACAGGGGTAAAGTCCTTGTTATCATCAATATGGACTGCCCCTGGGAAGGCAACCACCTCGGTGGTAAATACCCTGTCTTCATAGCTCTTTCTTGGCGGCATAAGACAGTTGGTTGTATAAAGAATAGGTGCAGGGAGGTTATCAAATTCCTTCTGCTGGTTCTGCCATGCGGTACCGAAGTTGCCCTTCAGATGAGAGAATTTCTTAAGCTGTGGGTAGGCATGGGCTGGTAGCATTTCACCATGGGTATAAATATTGATACCCTTGCCCTCAGTCTGCTCCAATAAAAGCTGTAAATCCTTTAAATCATGGCCGGTAACAACAATAAAAGGTCCTTTTTCCACTGTAAGGGTAACGGTAGTAGGCTCTGGTGTACCGTAGGTTTCTGTGTTGGCCTTATCAAGAAGGGCCATGCACTTAAGATTAATTTCACCAACCTTTAAAACAACTGGCAGTAGAGTATCCTTATCTTCCCCATAGCCAATCATAAATAGTGCTTCACAGAAGAATTTATTAATTTCCTCATCCTTATATCCCAGTACATTGGCATGATAAGCGTAAGCAGCCATGCCACGGATACCAAATAAAATCAAGGATTTTAGAGAACGGATATCCTCGTTGGCAGTCCATAAAGAGTTCATATCAAATTCGCTGTTTTTTCCGCATGGGGATGCACAGCTGCTACAGTCAGGAGCAAGAGTCTGTTGAAGGCGGCGAACCTTGGCAATCATTTTTTCAAGTGAATCATTGTCAAAGCTTACATTGGTAATAGTGGTAAACAGGCCCTCAATAATAGTATTGTAAATCTCTTGGGAAGCCTCTCCGTTACTGTCAACGGCTCTGGCAAGGCCTATAAGGGCACCAGTCAGCTCATCCTGTAGCTTTGCTGTATCAGATTTCTTGCCGCATACGCCAGCTTTTCCAGTGCAACCGATACATCCTGCGGTCTGCTCACACTGAAAACAAAACATTTCATTGCTCATAATTAAAATCCCCCTTATTAATACACACATAATAGTTTTCATATTGTTTGATTTGCTTTTGTGTGTTTAATATAACATAGTAAATCTAACCTGTATGTTGTAATTACAACATTTATAGAAAAGAAAAACCACAGAGAAGATTGGCGGTGTTATGACCAATCTTCTCTGTGGTTTGGATAATTTTGAATGTGTGTACGCCAATTAGTCGTTTTACAAATTAACTAAGCAAATTGTAGGCAGCGTTAGGGTTATGCGTGTACAGCTCACCAAGGGAACCTACTTCATATTGGTCAAATATAAACTTTTTATAAACTGGAAGTTAAGAAAAGCTAAATAGAAATTTTAACATGTATTTAAATTTGTGCTCTATTATGTTTACATGCAAAACAAAGGGGGCATATTTTTATGAAAAAAACTAAACTGTTGGCCTGTATGTTGGCCACCTCGATAGCTATTGGCGGTTACGGTGCTATTAATTCTGCTTATGCAGCAGATGCTGATAATACTCAGGTTATCATGTCTTCAGAGCAGGACAGACCGTTTGGTCCTCCACCTGCTGGGAAGCTACCTATGGAGCCACCTCCTGCAGGCTCTGCACATCATGGGGCACCGCCTAATGGAGCACCACCATCTAATGGAGCACCGCCTAATGGTATGCCAGGTGATTTTGGGGGGCATGGCGGCAGGTCGGAAGTGAAGTATTCAGCTTCTACGGAGATAACCTCAGCAGCTGACCAAAGCAATAAAACCTATGCCAGTGATACAGCGGAACAAAGTGCTTTAATTATAAGCACTGCAGATAAGGTAAATATTACCAATCCGACAATAACAAAAACTGGCGATTCTGATGGTGGGGATAACTCTAATTTCTACGGTCAGAATGCCACTGTGCTGGTAAAAGGCGGCTCTACTGCCACCATTACTGGTGGTACCATCACCTCTAACGCTTCCGGCGCCAATGGAGTATTTTCTTATGGTGGTAACGGCGGACAAAATAGTGCAGAAGGCGATGGCACCAAGGTTATTATCAGGGATACAAAAATAACTACTTCTGGTGGAGGGTCCGGCGGCATTATGACCACAGGAGGCGGTATTACAGAAGCCTACAATCTTCATATCGTTACCAATGGTCAATCTTCTGCCCCAATCAGAAGTGATAGAGGTGGTGGAAAGGTTATAGTCGATGGTGGTACCTATGTATCCAATGGACTGGGTTCACCTACTATTTATTCCACTGCGGATATAACCGTGTCAAATGCAACTCTGGAGTCAACCTTATCCGAAGGGGTATGTATTGAGGGATTAAATTCAATTACCCTCAATAATTGTGACATGACGGCAAATAATACCGGTTGTAATGCCAATGCAACCTTTAATGACATGATTATTATTTATCAGTCATTTTCCGGGGATGCGGACAGCGGTACTTCATTTTTTAACGTAAATGGTGGCAGCCTGACCAACAAAAATGGTCATGTATTTCATGTGACCAATACTAATGCGGTTATAAATCTTGACGGAGTTAAGATTATAAATCAGGACAATAACAATGTGCTTATGTCCGTATGTGATGATGGCTGGAGTGGCGGCTCCAATATTGCTACGGTAAATGCTGCCCATCAGAAGCTGGATGGCAAGATTTTGGTAGGTGAAAATTCTAAGCTGACCCTAAATTTAAAGGACAATTCTGTATTTAACGGTGCAATAAGCGGTAATATCACCAATGTAAAGGGAACAACAATTTCCACTAATGTGGGAAATGTGGCAGTTTCCCTGGATGGTTCAAGCAAATGGATTTTGACGGATGACACCCATATTTCCAACTTTACAGGGGATATCAGTCAGATAACCGCAAATGGCCATAGCCTTTATGTAGACGGTATCAAAGTCCTTTAAAAGAACAGAGTAAGACTTATGCCATATACAAGGGCCTGCAATTGGAAGTAAATCCAATGGCAGGCCTTGTTTTTATGTAGATTAATCAAGTATGTTATAATTACAGCATACATGGGTCACAAAAATCAGACTTGTCAGTAAGTTAGCTACGATGGTATAACTAAAGTTAAGGAAACTATATTAAGCAGTGATAGTATCAGTACCTAATTTTTAGGAGGTATGCAGAGCTATGATATATGATGCAGCAATAGTTGGAAACGGGCCGGCGGGGTTGTCGGCGGCTACTGTGTTAAAGGCCAGAGGAAAGAATATAATATGGTTTGGGCCTAAAGAAATGAGCTCCAAGATAGAAAAGGCCGAAAAAATCTCCAATTATCCCGGACTGGGCACTATCACCGGTCATGAGCTAAATGAGCATTTTCGTGACCATATTAAGGAACTGGATATTGGGATTACCAATAAATTTGTCTCAAAGATATCTGATTTTGGTGGTCATTTTACCTTATTGGCAGATAATGAGATGTATGAGGCCAAGACTGTGCTCATGGCTGCGGGCATTGCTGTGGCAAAGGGCTTTGACGGGGAAAAGGAATATCTGGGAAGAGGCGTAAGCTACTGCGCCACCTGTGATGGCATGTTTTACAAGGGAAAGACCTTGGCGGTGTATTGTGGCGACAAAAACTTTATTCCTGAGGTTTCTTACCTTGCAAATATTGCTGAAAAGGTGTATTTATTCTCTCCTGATGGAAAAATGACAGTACCAGAAAATAATGTGGAAATAATTGACGGAAGACTTGTAAAAATACTGGGTGAAAAACGGATAGAGAAAGTGGAATTAAGTAATAATAAGGAAATTGCCGTTGATGGTGTATTTATTTTGCGAAATGCCATTCCACCGAAGGAGCTTCTGCCTGGTTTGGAGCTGGATGGCCCTCATGTTGCCGTGAATCGTCAGCTTCACACCAATATAGAAGGCTGCTTTGCTGCTGGTGATAATACAGGCAGGCCATATCAGATTGCCAAGGCCGTAGGTGAGGGCAATGTGGCTGCCCACGAAATCCTGGAGTATCTGGCAAAAACAGCTAATTCATAAAAAATAAACAAGAAAATAACACCTACCATCATATAAGTGTGATGATAGGTGTTATTTTAACGTTTTAATAATACTAAATATTACTGAAGGGCTTCCTTCAACGTATTCATATTTTTGCGCATGGTTACCAGATAAGCGTCCATGGCATCTGCATTGGCTTCTCCGGTTACTACTGGGTCAAGGGTGAAAATTTTTGCTCCGGTTTCACGGGCAAT
>DFHJ01000071.1 GCA_002372665.1 Anaerovibrio lipolyticus | reverse complement strand
GCCACCATACCTGCCAGCTGGTTCTTCACATCCTTTGCATCCAGATTACCGGACAAATCAAGATGCTGCATGACTGAGTGCATAAGAGTACCATACTCGTTGCCCTTCAGTCCCGCCTTGCCCTCAGCCTCCTGAATAAATCTTGGACGATTGAAGATATATTCCCCATGCCGGGCCGTCAGCTGCTGATTATCCCCCGGCTGCATATCATCAAATGAAGCCTCTGAAAAACGGCGCTTTAATTCAGATACAGTCAGCTTGGCCGGAACCTCACGGGTGCCACGATAATCATAATCAAGGGACAAATTATGGGATAACTCGCCAATATCTGTTTCCAGTTCTATAGGCTTGCCTGCCTTCACCGTCTGAATCAACGGATTATCCACTTCATTAAGCTGATTTACTCCGGCTATACCTTCGGCACCTATAACGGAAACCGTCCAGCGTGACTCCCTACCCATGGCATCAGGAATGGCAGCCCTATTTTTTGTAATGCCAGCGCATTCCACCAATGGCTTGCCATCAGGGTGATGCGCCACTGCACGGGCCACCCAGTCAGCGTAAGAATTTACTGACAGAAGCGTATGAACCGGCAGCACCTTGTCAGTGGTATCAATATGCTGACACCACTTGGCAGCCTGCTTTTCCAAATTACGGCATCGCCCAACCATAATCAGCTTCTCCCTGGCTCTGGTCATGGCAACATATAAAACACGCAGCTCTTCCGCCTGGAGCTCCCTCTTCCATTTTGCCTTTACTGCCTGCCTGGAAAAGGTTTCATATTTGGCCATATATTCCAGATCAACATATTTAATGCCCATGCCCAATTCTTTATGAACCAAAACATCATCAGACAGGTCCATTTTATTAAAGCCCTTGCACATATCTGCAATAAACACCACCGGGAATTCCAGTCCCTTACTTTTATGGATTGTCATTACACGAACAACATCCTCTCCTTCTCCCAGAGTTCTGGCCATGGACAGATCTGTTTCCATATCCGTCATACGCTTGATAAACCGCAGAAAACGGAACAGCCCCTGGTAATCCGTATTCTGGAACTCCTGGGCCCTGGTTACCAGCATACGCAAATTGGCCTGGCGAAGGATTCCACCCCGCAGGCTACCCACATAATCATAATAGCCCGTATCGCGGAAAATCTGCCAAATCAGCTCCGGCACCCCTACTTGTCTTGCCAACTGGCGCCAAATGCTTAGCTTGTTCAAAAAATCATTTATTTTTTCTTTAATATCAGTGTCCAGCCTTGATTCCGGAGTATTGGCCGCCAACATTGCGGTATACATATCTCCATCCTTGGTGGAGGCCTTAAGCTTGGCCAAATCCGAAGCACTTAACCCAACTATAGGGGAAAACAACACTGCTGCCAAATGAATATCCTGCTGGGCGTTATCTATAACCGACAACAGAGAGTGCATAATCTGAATCTCCATTGTCTGGAAGAAGCCCTCACTGGTATTGGCATACACCGGAATATCATTTTGCTGAAGAATCTCCTGCAACACATCTGCTTTATCCTTGGTAGCTCTGAGAAGAATTACCATATCCCGCCATGTCACAGGACGATACCCATTATTTTCTTTATAATCCTTATCAAAGACCATTTTACCGCTGGACTTGATTTCTCTTATACGATTGGCAATATACTGAGCCTCCAGCTCAAAGCCCACCAAATCCTCAGCATCATCCTGATCTTCTGTACCAGTCCGGACACTGGCCGTCCCTGCTTCATCGTCAGAATTAGCTGCCATATCTATCAAAGCCAGCTCCACATTGTTTTCCATTATCTCCCCAATATCAGGGGAAGCATAGCCATAAGGATCACCCTCATTAAGCATAGCCCGCTCGTCATATTCAATTTCAGTTGGATTTGGGGTCATCACCTGTGCAAATACATAATTTATGGCGGAGAGAATCTCCCTGCGGCTACGGAAATTCCGCCCCAGAGTTATGAGCTCTCCATTTTCATTATCGGCCTTTTCATATTCCTTGTATTTCTTCAAAAACAATCCCGGCTCTGATGAACGGAAGCCATAAATACTCTGCTTAACATCACCTACGGTAAAGGTATTGGCATTTCCATCACCGGAAATAAGACGCACAATGAACTCCTGCACCTCATTGGTATCCTGATACTCGTCCACCATAATTTCCTGATACCGCTGACGAAGCTCCAAAGCTATATCCGAAGGCTTTAGCTCCCCCGGGGCCGCCTCCGGCGAATTTAAAATCGCCAGAGCAAAATGCTCCACATCACTGAGATCCACAATATTTTTTTGTTTTTTCGCAATGCCATAAGCCTGAGAAAAATCCTTTACCAATTTTACAATAGAAGAAACATCTTCACTGGCAGCCCGCAATTCCTCTAAAAGAACATCCTCATCATCCTGCACCAGTTCATGCATTTCCTTCAGCAGCTCCTTTAGGGCATCCCTTACATTTTTAAAGGACTCTTTAACCTCCGGCTCCACGCCCTTGGAAATAGTAGGTATTCTGGGAACAGCATTCATTCTGGAAAAAGCCATATAAAGCTCATGCCAGCCCTGTTGCAGGGCTCCATCTACTGATGTTATCACCTCATCAAAAAAGCCAACATCTTCTTCGAATTTTTCCCGAACCTTTGGCTCCTCAAAATTAACTGCAATGCCTTTCAGCTCATCAAGATACTCCCGTGCAGGGACCATACGACAGGAAATTTCGTCCTCTATAACAGGCCACCACTTTGTGTCCTTCAAAGAAACAAAATCACCATCCTTTGACGGATAATCCCGCTCCAGACCACTTAACCACAAATCGGGAAAGGGCTGGTTTTGGGATTTCTCATAGAGCTTCAGCACAATATCATAAAGGGCAGAATCTCCCCTTACAGTGCCATATTTATCTGCAAAGCGTTGCAGGGCCTCATCTCCCTCAGCATATTTTGACTCAAACATATCCTCCAGTACATCCTGTTGAAGGATAACCAGCTCATTTTCGTTGGCAATGCGAAACTTAGGGTCAATATCTATGGCATTAAAATTATTTTTGACCACTGTCTGACAGAAGGAATCAATGGTGGAAATGGAAGCTCCGGATAACAGAATCAGCTGGCGTTCCAGCCTTCTCACCATGCTTCTGTCCGCGTTTTTTTGTTCCAATTCCTTGGAAATAGCACCTTGCAGCCTTTTTTTTATACGCTGCTTCATTTCCTCCGCCGCAGCCCTGGTAAAAGTAACCACCAGCAGTCTGTCCACATCCCAGGCGTTATTATCCTTTTCAGGGTCTCTGAGCAGATGGGACACCACCCTTTCCACCAGCACCGCCGTCTTGCCAGAGCCCGCTGCTGCAGAAACCAGAATATTTTTTTCATCATTATTTATGGCTAATTTTTGCTCCTGCGACCACTCCATGGCTATTCCTCCTTCCCTTCAAAATTTTGGTTAAGTTTTCCAATAATTTCACCCTTGACCCTTTCAGTTATCCTTTCCATAAGCTCCGCCTCACTGCCCTCAATACGGCGATAATCATAGCCCTCCAGCCTTGGGTCAAAGCCACAAAGGGGATGATATTTGCAATAGGTGCAAGGGATATTTTTGTTTTTCTTATAGGGCTTGATGTCAATACTGCCATCCATTATGCTCTCGCCAGTATCCTTGAAAATAAGCTCAATATATGCCATAAGCAGATTAAAATCCTCACTGCTTTTCAGCATACTCATACTTGAAGCATTAAAGGTCTGACTTTCACCCTTGCCCTTATAGGCTATTTTCAAAAAACGGCTCTTATTATCTGTGTACAGGGTATTGTCTATCTGCTCTGCAATGTCCTTATCCAAAAGCACCCAGCCAGGCATTTTTAATTGCTTATCCAAGGCTTCCTTTAATTCTGCTGGGTCATGGCTGTGATTGTCCATGGAAAATACAGGACGTTTGAGGAAATAATACAACATCCCCGCCGGCAGCATTGGGCTATTTCCTTCACTCCCCCGATTCATCAGCTGGTTCACCACCAGCAAATAGGTTAAAAGCTGCAGCTTCAGGCCATAATATACCTCCACCAAATTAATGGCAGCATTACCTGTCTTATAATCAATAATCATGAAATGACTGGCCTGTTCGTTAACATCAATACGGTCAATCTGCCCCTTCAGCTCCAGACGATTATTATGATGAAGCTGATAGATCAAATCCAGAGAATCCGTCGGGTCCTTATGCCCGCCGAAGGACCTTTCAAAAAATTCTGGGTGGAACTTGCTCACCTGATCAAATTCCCCCAATCTCTTTAGTGTAAAACGGGCAGTGGTTTCCAAGCGGGAAAGCTGATTTTCCAGCTGCTTTGTGGAATAAAGCATACCGTTATTAAGCCGTGGTGCCAGCCTATGTATTATCTCATGACAAATCTTGTCACGTTCCTCCCCCTGAATATCACACCAGCGTCGACCCTCTTTTTTAAGGGCTTCACCATACTCCTTCAAAACTGCATGGAGCAGGGTTCCCAGCTCCGGATTGCTGAAGCGATTAATTTTGCGCTCCTTTAAATTCAGTCCATACTGGGCAAAAAACTGGAATGGGCATCTGTTATATAGCTCAAACTTGGTTACGGAGCCCCGCAGGATTCCCTTAGACGTATAAAGCTCCCTGGCGATATCCCGTGGTAATTTTTCCAGCCGTGGATTCATAAAAAGCCCCCGACGAACTAATTCCACAATCTTTTCCGTAGCTTCCTCCTGTAAAAGGCAGTTATATACCTTCTGCCACAATTCCGGCAATTCGCCCTCATCCCTGAGCTTTCTAAGGGCAACAGCCAAGTATGACAGGGACTGGCGCTTATGGGTCAGCATTTTGAGCTGCTGCTCCTCCGTAAAGCTGTTGATCCAGTCCAATGGTATGGTTCTTACGCCCTTAGATGGCAACAATGCCCTAATCTTACCCACAATCTCCGCTCCCATCAGAGCATCATCAGACGGAGATGACAGGGCATAGGATACCCACATATACTCTCTGGCCTGGGTGAAGGCCTTATAGATTAAATAATTCTCATTGAAGCTGGCTTCCTCTCCCAGTACCGACAATTCAATAATATTTTTTTGATTTATATGCACACGGTCTGCATCGGACAAAACCGTATTTTCCACAGAACGCCTTGGCATACTTCCTGCATTTGCTCCCAAAATATACACAGCCTTTATATTATCCAGTGCATTCTGGTCAAAGGATGCAATATTGACATAATCCAATCCCGGAGGAATAAGGGCCATTTCCAGGGAGGAAAAGCCCTCCTCCAAAAGCTGACGCAGTTCACCTATACTCATTTTGGAATCTCCAGTGACTTCCACCAGCTGGTCCAGCAATTCCATAATGTCATTCCACACCTGCTGATGCTCCCTGGCCACGTCAAGATTACCGCTTTTTTCTGCCTGGTCCGATTTCTCCTGCAAAATTTTAGGCACCTCAATAGCCACCAAGAAATGATAGATAGCCTGTATCATATCCCGCGTGGTGTCAGCCTGCTTCAAATCATCCTGAAGTATGCCCAAGGGCTCTGCCACCTGGCGTCGCAGCTGGTCCGCTGTGGCTGCCCTCAGTTTTTGCTTGTCGTCAATTTGTTCATCCTCTTCATCAATGGAATAGCGAGGATAAAAATCCCATGGCTCCTCCCGCCGCCAAACCTTGCTGCCCTTTAAATTAAACTCCAGACAATAATTATCCAAAAGGTCAATCTGCTGGGCTGTAAGGCGGAAAAAGCCAGCTTTTATGCAGCAGAACAGATCGTCATAGCCCCACCCCTCTGTAGCTCCAATGGCTGAACGGATAAGCTCTGCCACCGGGTGATTGGCACATTGACGTTTTTTATCCCGAAAGAAAGGTATGTCATAATCCTTAAACACAAAGCTTATAAGTTCTCCATAGGATTCCTCATCCCTTATGAGAACGCCAATATCACGCCACTTATATCCCTTGTCCCTAACGAGGCCAATAATATCAGCAGCTGCCGCCTCCACCTCCAGCCTGCAGGTGGCTGCCTCCACTAAAGATATTTCCCCGTCACCATCAACAGGCTGGATAATACGCTTGTCAAAGCATTCCTCCAAGGCCTTAAGTGCAGGATTAGTATAGCGCTTCGGCTCTGAAAAATGCTGATAATTTATGGGAATATCATATTTCGCTGCCAGCCTTTGCAAGCGATTACAGCTGATATAGGCGCGATTAAAAAGCCCGGAGGTCTCCCTATTGGCCCACTGTCCCTGGGCTGTAGTCATATCATCCATATTGAAGGTAACATGAATATTGTCACCATACTGGAACAATCCCTCCAGCACCTTAAGCTCCAAAGGATTAAAAAACAGAAAGCCATCCAGCCAAATATCCGCCCCAGCCGCCATTTTTGACATTGGCAGTCTTTCCACCAATATGCTCATGATGTCCTTACCATCAGTATAGCTGCCCGCCATGGCCCTGTTGTACTCGCCATAGAGCAGCGACAGATCTGCCAGCTTATGGGCAAGTCTGCTATCCTCCATGCTGTCGCCAGCTTCAGCAAGCTGCTCAGGGGTTATGCCGTATCCCTTAAATTCATTGATAATTCCACTAAGCACATTAGCGAAGCCCCGCTGACGTGATGCCCGGCCAAAGACCTTTAGTTCATTATAATGCTTATCCAAAATACGCTTCAGAAGCAGCTGGCGTCCCATATCAGTGATACCCTGCTCCAAACCGCCACCAGTTTCCTGCAGCACCTGATAAGCAAAGCGCTTAAAGCCATACACCTGGCAACGCATATAGCCATGGCCCTGCTTTTCCATCATTGCCGACAGCTGACGCTCCACTTTATATGTCATGTGCTCCGGCAGCAGCAAAATAATAGCAGGCCCAAGTGGTCTTTCCAGCAGTTCCTTTTTTATCTGCTCCAATACATATACTGTCTTGCCACTGCCAGCCCTGCCCGTAATAATCTCCAGCATTTTTTCTCCCCCTTTATCCCCAAGGGATTATCTTTAATATATATAATACATATCAAAGTAAGGCCTGTAAAATTTAGAAGCATAAAAAAAGGACCAGCACTACTGATCCTAATTTTTAATTTTAATTGGAAACCGTTCCTTCGTATTCAGTTGGCTCTGCCACTCTCATCATGGTACGTCCGCACTTGCATTCGTCATCAATACGCATCACCGCATGACCAGTACGCAAACGGAAAATCGGCATGGCTTCATTGGCAAGGGAGGTTAGTACCAGCTCCCCTACACGATGGGGTTCATCAATTACCTTGTCACGGCCAAATTCCACAATCTCAGGATAGAAATAATCCTCCTGAATATGGAACCCCCTATCATCCGGACAATGATACATAATCCCGGCACAGCCAAATCCCGGCGAATTGTAAACCGTGTTGGTCTTAACATTCATGCGGCGTTCCAAATAGGCACGCATCGGATTATGCAGTGTTTCCTCCAAGCATACAATGGAAGGAAGATAAAGATCCTGGGCATTTTCCCCATCTGCCTGAAGCTTTACTATAAACTGCGTAACCATACGGAAATCGCTGATAAGTACATCCACATGACATCTGGTCATAAGCTCCACAATATTGTCCATATTGCTGCCCATAAGCATAACCGATGCCCCAATACCCTCCAGAGCATACTGGACATCCATCAGCCGGCTGTCAGAGGCCTCGCCCAAAATCCCCACCACGGTGGTATCGTTAATACCATAGGTCACCAGTATTCTGGTCATCATTTCCATCTGACGTGCCACATCTCCACTGGTGTACATCTTAATGAAGGTCTCTGCATCTCCCTGTCTGGAAATACGCAGGACACCACTCAATGGCATGGTAAGCAAATCAAAAACGGATACTTCCTTCAGTACATTTCGTTCCGTAAATGGCAATTTTTGAATGTCCCCCAAAGACTGTATATCCTCAGGGCCCACTCCAGCTTTTTCAAACAGCTGCTGATAAAAGGCACTTTTTTCTTGAGCCCACTTCACCCGCTTTTTCAGCGCCTCCAGCTGAAGCTTTTCCAGCTGGCTCCGTTCCATGGTCTCTATTCTTGGATTTGCAATCATTATAATCTCTCTTTCCCGGTGCCAATAACGCAAACATCAGGTAAGTGGCTTCTGATAGAAGAATGGCTGGAAGCTTGTATAGCCCAGCTTGCGGAAGTTCAGAATAGCCTCAGTAGCACCAACAAACAAAATTCCGCCCGGCTTCAATGCCTTGAAGAAATTGGCATAAAGCTGGTCCTTTGCCTCCTCGGTGAAATAAATAACAACATTGCGACAAAGAATAAGATCAAAGCCACTTTCAAAGTTATCCTTTAAGAGGTTATGGCGTTTGAATTCAATGCAATCCTTAATCTCCTGAGAAACCAGATACTTGTCACCATTATGGGTGAAGTACTTTCTCTTGCGTTCCGGATCTATAGCCTTCAGCTCATTGTCAGTGTATTCACCCTTTTTGGCCTTGCCCAAAATCTCAATATCCAAGTCAGTGGCCAGAATGCGATGACGGGTAGTCGGCGTCAGAGTCTTCATAATCATAGCCAGAGAATACGGCTCAGCACCGATAGAACAGCCGGCACTCCAAATATTCAGCTTGCTGCTGCGCTTTAACAAGTCCGGGATAACATCTGTTTCCAATTTGGCAAATTTATCCGGAGTGCGGAAAAACTCAGATACGTTAATGGTCAGATACTCAATGAATGCGGCAAATTCATCGTGATCCTGTACTACCTTGTCGAAATATCCGGAATAAGTATTAAAGCCGTTTCTCTTGGCAAGGTTCATAATACGGCGCTGCATCTGTGGCGCTTTATACAAATCCAAGTCTATTTCAGTCTTTGCCTTTAATTTTCCTTTGAATTCTGTCCAATCCCGTTCTTCTGTCATATCAATCCCTCCAAACAGTTATACGTATTTAATATTCTATATTCCACTTAAAATCCAAAAATCCTCTATATTTTTTTAAATATGTTTATTATCCTTCCACATAATGGCTGAAGCTGCCAATTACCAGCTGTGGAAATTCCTTTTTCAGCTCTGATAAAAATTTTCTGGTGCCCACAAATGGTGCTTTCTGCTCCGGCATTATATCGAGAAAGGCATCAGGGTCAATATTAAGATTTCGCACCTGTATCATTTGCACAGGCAGCTCCCTAAAGAATTCCTTCCAGGCCGCCAGCTCATCCTCCCGATCATTAAAGCCCGGGAAGTACAGCATATTTAATGACACATAAATACCATGATCCAACGCATAACGTATAGATTCCTTTACATTATCCAGCTTATAATTGCTACGGTAATAGGCATCATAGCTCTCAGGGATGGCACTGATAATGCTGACGCGCATGGTATCCAGCCCCGCATCCACAATCTGCTTTATTCCCTCGGTGTATCCTGCATTGGTATTAATATTTATCTGTCCCTTGCCGGTTTTTTCACGAATCAGCTTAATACCAGCAGAAATATTAACCGCCGCCAAGGATGGCTCTCCCTCGCAGCCCTGCCCAAAGCTGATAATACCCTCAGGAGCAGTTTCCAGATGATAAATTCCCAGCTGGGCAATCTGCTCAGCAGTTGGCCGGAACCTTATACGGCTCTGGGGTGAAGGACAGCACTCTGCTGGTTGCAAGGATATACAGCCAAAGCAGTTGGCATTACATACAGGGGATGTGGGAATACCACACTCCCAACGGCGATAGAAAATATTTTCCGCCGTACAGCAATGCCATTCCAATGAACAATTAGCCAAATGATCAATAAGAGGATTATCTGGCAAATCCTTCTTCACCTGTTTTACCAAGCGTTTCAAGCTTTTGGTATTGTAATGCTCAGGATCCCATTTGTGATTTTCATCAGTATAAATGGCCGCTCCGTAGAGCTGATCCTTATATACACATACCGCCGTATAGCCATATAAAGGTAGCCTGCCGGCATCCTCATCCAGCTGAAAAGCCGGCAGCATGGTACGGGTATACCCTGCCGGCAAAATTGCCGACACCGCATTGCCTGTCAATGTCAGCACCTCGCCATCCCGGCTCATGCCCACCGCCTGACGGTCTGGCAGAAACATCAGATCCGCACTTTCCGGCAGAGGAATCAAATCCTCAGAAGTAAGCAGACGCAGCTCATCTCCCTCACGACCCATGGCCAAAATACCGGGAGCATCAAAAATTTCTCCCCTTTCATCGGCATAAAGAGCGATAATGGGCTCCTTTTTATTCTTTGCCATCTTCTGCCGCCTCCTTCACTTCCTTCCTCTTCTTTTTCGGATTGTATTTGTTCATGGCATTATCAATACTCTCAGTTACCATACATTCTATGGCTGGAACAAGATATTTGATGGCCTCCTGAATTTTTGGCACATCCTCCTCCGGAAAATTTGCCAACACATGATTCACCACAGTCCACCCCGGTAAAGGACGGCCCACGCCGATACGCACCCTGCCGAAATTCTCATCCCCCACATGGGCAATGGTGGACTTAATACCATTGTGACCGCCGGCACTCCCCTTCTTCCGAATACGGATAGTACCTGCTGGTATATCCATATCATCGTGGCACACGATAAGATCCTCAGGCTCCAGCTTGTACCAGCGCATCAATGGTCCGATACACTCACCGCTGTTGTTCATATATGTCTGGGGTTTTACCAGAAGCACCTTTTCCGTTCCTATTCTGGCCTCAGCCACCAGCCCCCTTTCCTTTTCCTTCCAAGGCTCTGCCCCTAATGCCTCAGCAAGGGCATCCACCATCATCCAGCCCACATTATGACGGGACTTGGCATATTCCACTCCTGGATTACCCAATCCAGCAATTAACCTCATGAAACAAAATCTCCTTATATGACAATCAATTTAACGCAAATACATGTAGATTATACATTATTACAGCCCTTTTGGCTAATATCCTTGACTAATAGCGTATAATTATTACTGTAATAAAAACTGCAAAGTGGAGGACTATATGCATCAATACTTATTTTATATAGGAGATTTCCCCGTAAGAGCCTACGGCCTTGTCCTTAGCCTCAGTATTATTTTAGCTACAGGCGTTGGCTATTTCCTTGCCAAACAGGACGGCCGCTACCACAAGCATGTGGTTGACCTGGGTATTTACTGCGGCTTAAGCGGACTCTTAGGTGCCAGGCTCTGGGACGTGTTCTTTTTTGACTGGGACTATTACAGCCATCACCTTACGGAAATACTGAACGTTTGGCAGGGGGGCATGGCCATTCAGGGGGGAATTGTCCTGGGGGTTATCATCGGCATTTTATATTGCCGTCACCACAAAATTGACATCCTGTCCATGATGGACATAAGTGCTCCGGCCATTATCTTTGGGCAGGGACTGGGACGCTGTGCCAATCTTTTAAATGGTGATGCCTTTGGTGCCCCTACAGGGGGAAGCTTTGGTATAATTTACCCTTCAACCACCCTTGCTCATCATACCTACGGCAACCAGCCCCTGTGGCCTGCTGAAATATGGGAGGGACAGTTGGATTTTGTTATTTTTGCCATTCTCCTGCTGTTTCGTGCCTATCCCCATGTAAAGGGCCAGGCCTTTTCCCTTTACGTAATGCTATACTGTATGGCAAGGTTTTTTCTGGAATTTCTGCGGGGAGATTATGCCGATCCCGTATTGGGGCTCTTTACCTCTGCCCAAATGACCAGCATTACCGGCTTTATACTTGCCCTCATTTGCTTCATAGCCCTGCAAATCAAGGGACAAAAGGACAAAAAAGCTGACAGCACATCAAAAACTGAATCAAAGGTATAACACTTATTTACATTTTCTTTACTATAAAAACCATTTATTGTATAATTATGTAGATGAAATATGTTATGAAAGGGGTAGCTTACTTGAGTATAATCGCCCGTCACCTTACAGTTGATATGTACAAATGCAAGAATTCCTGCTTTGAAGATGTGCAGGCCTTACAGTCTACATTAAAGACTCTGCTGATGGAAAGCAATCTTGATATTTTGTCTTCCACTGGCCAGATTATGTCAGATGACCATATTGCAATTATTCTGCTTTTTGATGAAGGACACATTACCGTCCATGCCTTTCCTGAGCTTCAGTACGTTTCCGCAGATGCTTTTATTTGCGAGGAAGACGCCGCACCAGAGGAGATTTTCAGCTCCATACGAAAGCTCTTTAAGCCGGAGAAAACAAAAACCACTATCCTTAAACGTGGAGATTTTGGTACAAACACTGACATGAAGCCAAAAACTAAAACAAAGGTTGCTCCGCTCCGTCGTATTCACAATACCGGCAGCAAGGTTATCAATATGCTGAAAAGCAAGGACGACAAAAAAAGGAATTAATTGGCAAAATTCACATATTTACAAAAAGCTCCTGATACCCCAGGAGTTTTTTTGTGCCCTGTTTTATGTATACATTAAAACATAAGACAAATCACTAAACAAAATAGCCTTTTAAAGGTATAATAGTGAATGTACTTTTTATTACAGGAGGTTTTTATGGAGAAACCACGTCTGGGACATATTCATTTTTTAAATGTATTGCCTATCACCTACAGTCTGACACAATGTGGCTACGGAGAAGGTATTGATATAAAGGGTGGCGTCCCTTCTGTTATGAATAACGACCTGATAAACAATCGGCTGGATGCCAGCGAGGTATCCTCCATTGTTTATGCCAGAAATTTTGATAAGCTGCTTATTCTGCCAGATTTATGTGTACGGGCTGACGGGCCTGTACGGAGTATTATTTTGGTATCAAAAAAGCCAATTACGGAAATCAATCAGGACAGGATTGTGCTCACTGCCCAGTCCGCCACTTCCCATGTCCTGCTGAAGATTATCCTGAACAAGTCCTATGACGCCACCCCTGAATACTGTGTGCGCCACCTTACCCCGGACAATCCGGTTCCCGATGACTGTACAGCAGCCTTATTGATTGGTGACGATGCCCTTAACGTATATCATCATAAGAACAAGGACAAGTTCTACTATTACGATATGGGTGTGGAATGGAAGAAGCTCACCGGCCGGTGCATGGTTTACGCAGTATGGGCTGTTCATAAGGACTTTGCCCAAAATAACCCGGAGGCACTTCAGCTCCTCCACGAACGACTCTACAAGGGTCTTCGTCACGGCTATGCCCACAAGGCAGACGCCATAAATTCCATTTTGGACTCCAAGCCCTTTACCTTCCAGCAGCTGGATGAGTATCTGGAGGTCATAAAGTGGAATCTTACTGAGGAATACCTTGACAACCTTATGATATTCTACAAATACGCCTACGAAATGGGCCTTATCCCCAAAATGCCCAAGCTTCGCCTGGCCCCTGTCAATATTTAGCACCCCTTGTAAAGTATCCCAGCCCTCCCCCCTGGGGAGGGTGCCCGAAGGGCGGGTGAGGTCATCCACTACCCAATGTAAAGCATTTTTTCCTTTACATTGGGTATTTTTTGTGTCTATACTCATATTTAGAATATAAGTAACATGGGAGGAACACCTATGTCTGAAGAAAATAGTCAGCAAGCAGCTGCAAATACCCCAGCCACCTCCAACGAAGCAACTGGGGGCCAACCTCAAAAAAGCTACGTTCACTTTGACCCGGGGCCTGTCACCATGGATAGTGGCTTAAAAGGAGTCAAGCTGGATTTTAATTACGGGGCCAGATTAATTATTCCCGATGATGGGGATTATCATGTAAGATTTACTGATTTGGACACCAGCTCCATTGTATATGATGCTGATGCCCGGGGTGCTATGGTAACCAGCACCAAAAAATACTACATAAAATTCCGGGTAGAGGTCTGGAAAAATGGTAAGCTGGCCCTTACCCATGACTTGAATCTGAAAAACAAAAACGTACATATAAAATTTCCCGTGGGGACTCTGGGGGATATTTTAGCCTGGTTCCCATACGCCGAAGAATTTCGCAAAAAGCATCACTGTAACGTGTACTGCTCCATGAGTGAGGAAATTGCCGGCCTTTTTAAGCCCGCCTATCCCAACATTCACTTTATAAAGCCGGGAGATATCCCACCAGATTGTTATGCTACCTATTATATGGGAATTTTCTTCCCGGCTGATGACCGCTTTCACCAGCCAACGGATTTTCGGGTGATAGGCTTGGCCCTAAACATCCCATATATTTTAGGCCTTGATGTGGTGGAACGCCGTCCTATACTTACTCCTACCAAAAAACGTCCCATTAAGGAGCCCTACGTCTGCATTGCCGCCCAGGCCACCAGTCACGCCAAATATTGGAACAATCCCAGCGGCTGGATAGAGACCATTGATTTTCTAAAATCCCTTGGCTATCGGGTATTATGCATCGACAAGGAAAAATGTCACGGCGGCGGCCGTCATTGGCACACTATCCCCTTTGGCTGTGAGGATTTCACTGGCAGTCTGCCCCTGCAGCAGCGGGTGGACCTGTTGGGCCATGCTGATTTTTTTATAGGTCTGTCCAGTGGTCTTGCCTGGTTGGCCTGGGGAGCCGGCACTCCCGTTATTATGATTTCCGGCTTTACTCTCCCCTACAACGAATTTTACACCCCCTATCGGGTAATAAACTTTCATGTATGCAACGGCTGCTGGACCGACAGCAGCGAGGAATTCAAGCATGCCGACTTTGGTTGGTGTCCCCGTCATGCCGGCACTGACCGGGAATTTGAATGTACCCGTTTTATCAGCTCCGGTCAGGTGTGCCAGAACATAATGCGCTTAATGAAGGATTACGGTCTGGATCCCCAAAAGGGAATCACCAGAGTAAAATAGGAGGCTATTTCATGGACAATAAGACAACTGCACAGGAACCATATATGGTATTTTCTCCCCCTGCTACCCCTACCCAAGCTACAGATATGGATGGTATGGCCTTTGATTTTAATCTGGGCCTGCGGGTCAGCGTTCCCCAGGGAAATTATCGTGTAGCCTTTATTGACCGGGATAAACACCTTACCGTATATAACGCCCCCATATCCGGGGCCATGGCCACCAGCACCAAACGGTATTTTGTAAATTTCCGCTTAGAGGTTTGGCAGGATCCCACCGAGGAGGAGAAAAAGGCGGCTAAGGACAAAAAAATTGAATCAAAGCTAATTTTTTCCCATGACTATAATGCCAAGGGCAAAAAGGTACTATTGAAATTTGCCGGCCGGGCTTTGGGGGATATGCTGGCCTGGTTCCCTTATGCCGAGCTATTTCGTCAAAAGCATGGCTGTGAGCTGTATGCCCAGGTGGAGGAACAATATATCTCCATACTCCAGCCTGGTTATCCTCAGATTCATTTTATCAAGGGGGACAAGCTGCCCGAGGATTTATATGCCTCCTATTACATTGGCCTCTTTGCCCCATGGGATGACCGAAATCTTCAGCCCATGGACTGGCGGGTAGTTGGTCTCCAGGCCCATGCCGCCTATTTACTGGGACTCCCCCCACGGGAAGAGAAAATAAAGCTGGTACCCTCAAAGAAAGCCAAGGAAATCCAGCCAAAGGAGCCATACGTGTGTATAGCTACCCAAGCCACGGCACAGGCCAAATATTGGAATAATGCCAGTGGATGGCTTGCTACCATTGATTATCTGAAAAAACAGGGCTATCGTGTACTGTGCGTAGACCGGGAAAAGGTGACGGTAAATGGCATATATGGCAATGCTATTCCCTATGGAGCCGAGGATTTTACCGGCAACCGGCCACTGCAGGAGCGGATTGACCTTATCTCCGGGGCCAAATTCTTCATTGGCCTGCCCAGCGGTCTTTCATGGCTGGCCTGGGGCTGTAACGTTCCCGTGGTACTGATAGCTGGCTTTACCTCCCCTGGTACGGAATTTTATACCCCTTATCGGGTTCAGCAATTCCACACCTGCCACAGCTGTGGCAATGACCAGCGCAATGAACACAAATACGATGACTTTGGCGCCTGTCCACACCATCGGGGTACAGACCGGGAATTTGAATGTACCCGCTGCATTTCCCCGGAATATGTTCAAAATGTAATCGAACAGCTGCGAAAAGATTTGAATTTATAGTTCTTTTGTCCCAATACGTCAAAAAAGCAAAACATCAAAAGGTAGTAAAAACCCACACTTTTTTAAAAATCCTTACACTTTTTGATTTGCTATAGAATTTTTTGAATATTTATGATATTTTTATGACATAAAAATAGCTTTAAATTTTTATCCAGTATTAAAAACTTCCCAGGGCTTTTTTGAGGAGGAAAAGGTTATTATGGGCAAGAAAAATTCATTGCAAAAAAAATTGGCGGTAGCCATGTCAGTAGTAAACGTCATAAATGCCGGGGCACCAGTGGCCCTGCCCTATGTGAATTTGGCTGGGCAAATGTCCACTAGGGGGGGGCAAATCAAGGCTATTGGCCACGGTGAAAATGCCCTGTTCTATGGCACCGCCCAGGCTGAGGAATATAATGTGCCAGCCGAAAGTACCACCTCTGTCTCGGTGGATACCATGTCCAATGGTGATACAATGAATGTCAGCAACGGCGGCACGGGCACCGTCACCACCATGAGCGGCGGCTCGCAGGCCGTCAACAGCGGCGGCACGGGCACCGTCACCACCATGAGCGGCGGCACCCAGACTATTGAAGAAGGCGGCAATGGCACCGTCACCACTATGACCAATGGCGACCAGGAGGTCTCCGGCGGCGGCAGTGGCACGGTCATCACCATGCATGACGGCTGTCAAGACGTCGAAGGCACGGGCACTGTCATCACCATGAGCGACGGTATGCAGAACATCCACAACAGCGGCACGGGCACAGTCTCCACCATGAGTGCCGGCTCCCAGATTGTCAACGACGGTGGCATGGGCACCGTCACCACCATGAATGGCGGCGGGCAGGCCGTCTGGGGCACGGGCACCGTCACCACCATGAGCGGCGGCACCCAGACTATTGAAAAAGGCGGCAATGGCACCGTCTCCACCATGCTCGGTGGCGTACAAAATGTCTCCAGCGGTGCCACTGGTAACGTCACCACCATGAACGGCGGCGAGCAGATCGTCGAAAGCGGCGGCACGGGCACCGTCACCACCATGAACAGTGACGGTATGCAGAACATCTTCGACGGCGCCACGGGTACGGTCAACACCATGAACGGCGGCATACAGGCTGTCAAGATTGGAGGCACAGGCAACATCACCTCCATGAGCGGTGGTGAGCAGTTCGTCGTCGGCACGGGCACGGTAACTTCCATGATCTCTGGCACGCAG
>DFHJ01000034.1:2395-4022 GCA_002372665.1 Anaerovibrio lipolyticus | reverse complement strand
AACAGGGCACTACAGAATTCTGCTGCCAAGCCTGCAGAAAATCCCACGGGAATAAAACCGGCACAGGTAATAAGAGTACCCGTAAGCATTGGCTTTGCCGTAGCCTTAAAAGCATAACAGGCCGCCTCAAAACGGTCCAAGCCTGCTTCCAGCTTTACACTCATCATCTCTACGGCTATTATGGCATCATCCACCAATAAGCCCAACGAGATAATCAAAGCACCCAGGGACACCTTTTGAAGGTCGATGCCTAATATATACATGCCGCAAAAAACAGCCGCCAGCACCAAAGGAATACAGAAGGCTACAACCATACCGGTTCTGACGCCCAAACTCAAAAAGCTAACTGCCAATACTATGATAATAGCTTCTCTAAGTGTGCTGATAAATTCTTCAATGGAATCCTCAACCACCTTTGGCTGGTCTGAAACCTGATGTATCTCAAGCCCCACCGGCAAATCCTCGTTGACAGACTTCATAAGACTGCCCAAATCCTCGCCCAGGGTTATGATGTTCTGCCCTGGTTCCATGGAAACAGCAATTCCTACCGCAGGCTCACCGTTGAAGAACATCTTCGGATCCGCCGGCTCTGCATAACGCATTTCAACCTTGGCAATGTCTCCAAGACGAACCACACGGCCCCCCGCATTAATGGGAGCATTTTTTATATCATCAATATTTTCGAAGGTTCCGGAATACCTCAAATATACATTATCAGTACTGGTCTCGATCATGCCGACGGGAGTCATCTGATTCTGTCCCTTCAGGGCATCAGACAGAGCCGTAGGGCTTATGCCCAGCTCAGCCAGCTTGGCATTTTCTATTTCCACATAGACCTTTTCACTCTGAACACCCACCAGCTCAACCTTCTGGACACTTTTCACATTTGCCAGAATCATGCGACGAATTTTTTCGGCCTGCTGACGCATTTCTTCGTATGTAAAGCCATCACCGGTTACTGCATACAAGGAACCATATACATCGTCAAAGCGGTCATTAAAATATGGGCCATAAACCCCTTCAGGCAAATCATTCTCTATATCATGGCAGAAATTTCTTACATCACGCCATGAAGAACGTACATCACCTTTGTAATCGTCCTTTAACAGCACGTGAATAACCGTTGTGCCGTCCCGGGTGGTACTCTTAACATAATCGATACCCGGCAAATCATTTATTTTGGATTCCAGCTTGTCTGTGACCTGCTGTTCCATCTGCTCAGCAGTAGCACCTGGCCATGCGGCAGTGACTATCATTTCCCTTATGGTAAAGTTAGGGTCTTCCATGCGTCCTAATTTTATGTAGGAAAAGATGCCACCAACCACAAGAACAATAATGAAATACCATACCAGGGCCCGGTTTTTTAGGGAAACTTCTGTCAGATTAATCATCTTCATTACCCTCCGCAAGTCTTACCTTTTGGCCCTGACGCAGCTTATGTACTCCTGCTGTTACAACAATATCGCCTACATTAAGGCCCATTACCCGTACGGAGTTGTTGCCAATTTTTTCAAAGGTAATATTTTTTAGACTGACAGTATCTGAGCCTTTATCCACTACCCATACCTGTGGATTATCATCAATCTGATAAATGGCAGACAACGGCAGTACCATTCCATCATTATTA
>DFHJ01000034.1:0-2270 GCA_002372665.1 Anaerovibrio lipolyticus | reverse complement strand
GGTACAGAAATTCTCACCTTGAATGTACGGGAAACAGAATCAGCCATTGGGGAAATTTCCCTTACAGTACCGTTTACATTAACGCCCTTCAGAGCCCAGAAGGAAATTTGAACGTTTTTACCCAGCTCTACATCCTTAAGATGGTTCTCCGGAATATTGATTTCTACCTCCAGCTCGTTGGTCTGTACCAAAGTCAATACTGTCTGACCGGCACCAACCACCTGTCCGGCTTCAGCCAAAACAGATGAAATTACCCCGGACGCAGAGGATACTAATGCCGTATATCCCAAAGCATTATGTCCTGTTGCAGCACCTGCCACTGCCTGATTGTATTGAGCCAATGCCGAATCATAGGCCGTCTGGTATTGGTCAAGAACCATGGCTGGAACTGCTTCTTGGGCATAGAGCTGCTGATAACGGCTTAAATTTGACTGGGCCAAATCAAGCTGTGCTTTGGCAGCTGCCACCTGGGCATCTCCCTGATTTGACTGCTGTACCACATCCCGCGGATCAATGGACATAAGAATATCCCCGGAATTTACATGATCTCCAACCTGAACATTACGATTGATAATTCGTCCCCCAACCTGAAAAGACACGTTGGTTTCATAACGGCCTCTTACAGTACCGGTATAAGTACCTTCCGCATTCAAAGCCTGCTGTCCCACCTGTTGAGTCCTTACCAGCTGAGGCCTTTGTCCGTCCTCACTGCTTTTGCCACAGCCTGACACCAATGAGACCATCAACAATATGGACAGCAAAATAGCTATTAGCTTTTTCACTTTACACCACTCCCCTTCTTGCCAAATACCGCCTCAAAATCTGCCACACCCAATCGTGTAGCCATGATATTTATTCCTTTAATCAAAAATTCGCCCTCGGCTTCAGAAAAGCCTCCAGCCACATAGTCCATTATTTTCTTTACTATATCCCTGATTATGGGCTCCAGTTTCTTCCCTTCCTCGGTAAGAAACAGCCTCTTCAATCTATGATCCACCTCATCCCGGTTGCGATAAAGCATTCCCTTTTTTTCAAGTATTTTGATAACGCGGGTTATGGCAGCCTTATCCACATGCAGAAATGCAGTCATATCATCCTGACTGCAGCCTTCCTTGTCATACAACATTAACATCAAGGAAAATTCTGAATAGGTCAGTCCCAATTCCATAGTTGCTTCCACCACCAAAGACTGAACCCGTCTCCTGATAATGCCAAAATTAACTGATGCGTTATAATAATCCATTAATTTGCCTCCGATATGTATATAAAAAAGAAGTTGACTATCTCAACATTTACAGCTTTAATTCTAGCAAATTCACTTCTTATGTTCAATAAGAGGAGGATTAAATCCTACTATTTTTCCCATATAATTTTAAAAATAATGCTCACATGGATAACCATATATTTTTAGACACGAAAAAAGCTGTAAAAACGATAGGCGTCCGTTTTTACAGCCTTTTTCTTCCATTCATTTATATAATGAAAGTGGGTAAATAAAAGAGAGGGGTTTATATGCGACACAGGGGAATGTCGCTTATAAGGGGTATATCAAAGTTCAAGCAGGAGAAAAAGGATTTTATCTGGGGATCAGATGTTGTCCTTGGCTTTCCCTTTGACATGTCTTATTATATGATTATCTTATGAGTATGTCAAGGAACTTTTTGGATTTTTTTTGATTTTTTTTTAAAATTATTGGAACATCTTCCAAAATGTACATATATAAGGCACTCAAAATATTCCATAACGTCCCCACCATTATCTTTGAATTCCAACATGATAATCCTTATAAAGTCTTTATCCATATACTGTTATGCTATTAATGGTTATATTTTGTACACCTATCTATATAAGCTGCAGGTGATTCAATATGGCTATTTTACCCAATAAAAAAAGTGGCACTTTTTTGAGTATCTTTTCCCAAAGTACCACTTTATCCGATGCTAACGGGTGCTAAGACTCATTCCTCCAAGGTAAGAGTTAAGCACCCATAAAGCCCTGGGTAAAATTCAACTAGATTCAGCCGGAGTTTAAAACTCCAGCTGAATAAGTTATCATTTTATCAACAAGCAAAATACTATTTTTACACAATCTTACACTCTTTTTCCCCTAGTTATCCACACTTATGAACAGTTATTCACATGGTAAATGTGGATAACTGTGGATATTACTGGACCTTTAACGCCCTAATACCGGAATAATTCCCTAATAACCCGGCACAATGATATTTGATCGGCTGCCCCCATAGTCTCTCTGGCAGAGTGCATAGCCAA
>DFHJ01000008.1 GCA_002372665.1 Anaerovibrio lipolyticus | reverse complement strand
AAGACGTGAGGAATTTCTAGGCTCCACCGGGGTCTGGGCAATAAGCTCCTCTGGTAAATTATAGTCAAATTCAGTTAATTTCATTATTTTAAGTTATCTCCCATATATTAATACAGCTTTGTGATTTCCACATCTGTATAGTAGTGATGCAGTATTTCATCAAATTTCTTGCCTGCATCTGCCATAGCCTTGGCACCGTACTGAGCCATACCCAAGCCATGACCAAAGCCGTGTCCGTCAAAAATTATGGCTACATTGGCCCCCTCCACCTTAAGATTTGTACCATGCATAGCCGCCGGAGCCGCATCAATGGTCTGAGTGGAAGCAACCCCCTTAACATTCTTCTTGATAGGTGGTATGGTAGCTGGCCGCTCGGTGCGAATATTGAAATAGGTGCTCTTAAGGCCGAAAATTCTCCGCACATCCTGACTATTCAATACGATGGTCTGACCTGTACCCACAAATTTAACGCCATTTGCTCTGCCGGAGGCCAATACGCCATTGACACTGGAGCTGCCCTTCACAGCTGTCATGGAAATGCCCTTAAGCTGACCAATATTTTTCCCCGCAGCACTCAACAGCTTTTGCACCTGGGCCGCAGTAAACCGTACAGACCAGTTATGATAAGGGGATTTGCTGTCATCATCCTGCACTGACCGCAGATAAGGCAGATAGTTGCCCCAAACATCCTCGGAGTTTTCCGTGGAACCACCAGAGGAAGAATGATATGGTGCATAAATTGCTTTACCTTGGTAAGTCATAATCTGACCATAGGTGGCATCCACCGCCGCTGACGCTAAATCGGCTTCATTTGCCAATCCATCATAGGCCTGACAGTGGGTGGAATCACAAAGATCGTAGCCGGAGCCCAAATGGGCTTTCTGATTTTTTGTATATAAGGCAAAGGTTCTTGCCGCCACCGCCTGGGCCTTCAATGCCTCACTGTTCCAAGATGGAGTCATTTCAGAAGGCAGTACCCCCTTGATATAGTCCTCCAGGGACAGGCGATTTACGATAAGCAATTTATCTCCCTCAGCACTGACCACCAGCTGCCCGCGATATTCGTGTCCATTATATTTTATCTTGCCACTGGAGGCTGTCTCCACAGGGGCAAACACCAGAGAAGTAACACCTGTTTTTTTACCATTTACAACAAGTTTATTCCCCTCTGCAGAAACGCTGGCCACGATATTGCTCTTATAATCGCCATATTTTTTGCCGTCATCGCCACCGAGAGCATTCATACCATTTACGGAGCTAATAACCCCCTTCACCACGCCTGTACCAACGCCAATTCTGATAACATTGTCAACGCCGGCATTGCGCTTCCAAGCTGGTGCAGTCTCCTCTTTTTTCTCATCCTTATGAGTTGATGAAGAAGAAGTTGGTTTAGGCGGGTCTGTCTTTTTAGGGACTGCAGCTGGCTTGGTACCGGTATCCGGAGTGATAACACTGGCCTCAGTAGCAGACATGCCACAGGTCAGCACCATGGTACCAAGGGAACCAATAAAAGCCGCCAACATACACTGTGCGATTTTTTTATGTAAAGATTTTTTCATCATCTACCCCACCTCAATATTATTATTAGCTTTTTCTGCAGCTTCCATCATAGCCCTTTTTCTGGCCTTGGCTTCCTTTTTCCGCTGCTTCCTTATTGCCTTACTGTAGCGTTCTTCCTCGCTGAAAATACAACCACAGTATGGCTGTCGATAAAGCTCCAGCTCCTTGCTGATGTCAATGCCTTCCTGCCAGCCGGGACGAAAATCCTCATAATAGAACTTCACGCCATACATATCGGCAAAATGCTGGGCTGTGTCCTTCATAAGCTCATGCTGCTGATAAATGCTGTAAAACAGTGTCGATGTAAAGGCCTCAAAGCCATTTTCCGCCGCATATTTGGCCGTCTGCTCCAGACGCCAGGTGTAGCACATACGACAGCGGCCATTCTCCACGGACTCCGCTGCCAGTGCCTTCTTCAGAAAATCCCTCAGCATATAATTTTCATCGGTAATTATCTCCATATCCACCTTCTGGGCAAATTCCTTGGCCGCATTAAGCCGCATTTCCCATTCCTTGTACGGGTGAATATTGGGATTAAAGAAATATCCCGTAGGCTCTATACCATCCTCCCGCAGCTTCTTCACGGGGTAGCAGGAACAGGGCCCACAGCACATATGAAGCAATAAATTCATTATTCCATCTCCGGATAAGGTATGCCCATGTGCTCATAACCTGCTCTGGTCACCGTCCGCCCCCTTGGGGTACGGTTTATAAACCCAAGCTGTAAAAGATATGGCTCATAGACATCCTCAATAGTATCATTTTCCTCGCTGATGGCCGCCGCCAGAGTATCTATGCCCACAGGTCCGCCGCCAAATTTCTTTATCATGGAATCCAGCATACGTCTATCAGTGTGGTCAAGGCCCATCTTGTCAACCTCCAGACGCATCAAGGCTTCATCCGCTATCTGATCAGTAATAACCCCATCCCCTGTTACCTGGGCAAAATCCCGAACACGCTTTAACAGGCGATTGGCAATACGGGGAGTACCACGGGAACGACGGGCAATCTCCAGTGCTCCCTTGTCCTCTATACCAATGTCCAGTATCTCTGCCGCCCGTTTTATAATCAGAACCAAATCCTCAGGCCTGTAGTACTCAAGACGGGAAATCACGCCGAAGCGGTCACGCAAAGGAGCTGCCAGGGCCCCTGCTCTGGTGGTGGCACCAATTAATGTAAATGGTGCAATATCAAGACGTATGGAGCGGGCACTTGGTCCCTTGCCGATAACAATATCCAAGGCAAAATCCTCCATGGCAGAGTAAAGTACCTCCTCCACATTTCGTGAAAGACGGTGAATTTCATCTATAAATAGTACATCACGCTCATTAAGATTAGTTAAAAGTGCCGCCAAATCACCGGAATGATTAATGGCAGGACCAGAGGTTATGCGAAAATTAACCCCCATTTCATTGGCGATAATCCCCGCCAAAGTGGTCTTGCCCAAGCCAGGAGGGCCATAAAGCAGCACATGGTCCAATGCCTCCTGACGGTTGAGAGCCGCCTTTATAAAAATATCCAGATTATCCTTGGCCTTGTCCTGACCAATATATTCCCGCAAGTGACGGGGACGCAGACTATACTGCCAGTCATCTCCTGACTGCTCGTTCATGGTAACAATTCGGTCATCGCCAAAATTTATTTCCTCCATCCCCTATCACCTCCTGGAAAGCTGCTTTAACGCCAGCTTAATTACATTTTGTACATCAGACTCGGGATCAATTTTTCCCATATTCTGGAAGGCTGTATTTACCTCCGCCTGACTGTAACCAAGAGATATAAGGGCCGCCGTTGCCTCACTTAAGATATCCTCGCCTACCTGGGATTCCCCGAAGAGACCTCCAACGTGCTGTATATCATCATCATTGCCATTGAAGGTCAGCTTATCCTTCAATTCAAGAATCATACGCTCTGCAGATTTCTTGCCAATCCCCGGCAGTGCAGTAAGAGCTTTAACATTTTTGTTCTGAATCGCCTGGGCCAGCCCTTCGGGAGTGATGGAGCCAATAATACCCATGGCTACCTTTGGACCAATGCCACTAATGGCAATAAGAAGCTGAAACAGATCATACTCCTCCTGAGTGGAAAAGCCATAAAGCTGCATGGCATCCTCCCGAACACTGAGATGGGTAAACAGCATGGCAGCCTGCCCCTGTCTGAGTCGGGCCCTGGTATTATTGGACACAAATACCCTGTAGCCCACGCCTCCCACATCCAGAAGGCAATAATCTATAAAAATGTATTCTACTTTTCCCTTTAAAAAACCAATCATCTAAAAACAAAACTCCGATTTATTATTTTCGTTCTTCCAAAGCCTGACGCAGGGCTTTCTTCATGACCTCAGTATCTGGCTCAATACCAGTCCAAAGACGCAGGGACTCAGCCCCCTGACCTACAAGCATTGCCTCACCGTTAAGGGTATCACAGCCATGCTCACGGGCTGTCTTCAAGAAAAGAGTTTCCGCCGGCGTATAGATAATATCATAGGCCAAAATCCCCTTTGGCACCTTATCCCAGTTCACAGGTGGCATAGCCTCCACGTATGGACACATCCCCAGTGGAGTAGCATTTATAAGAAGCTCTGTTTTTTCCAGCGCAGCCCCAAACTCCGCAGTGCTCCAGTCCAACAAGGTTATTTCCATATATTTGGAAAAATACTCCACCAGAGGGCGAACCTTTGGTACATTGCGTACACCAATAGTAAGGGATGCAACCCCCTCCTGAATAAGTCCCCAGATAATGGCCCTGGCCGCCCCGCCGGCACCAAGAAGAACCGTCTTTTTCCCCTTCGGCTCAAAGCCCTTTTCCTTCATGCCACCGACAAAACCCTTTACATCTGTATTATAGCCAGTTAAAACACCATCCTTGTTTACAATGGTGTTCACTGCCCCAAGGATTTCCGCATCCCTGTCAATAGAATCGAGGTATTTCATAACCCTTTCCTTATGAGGAATAGTGACGTTAAGACCAGAAATTTCCATGGCCCTCATGCCATTTATCGCTGCCTCCAGCTTGCCATCCGCCACAGGAAATGCCGTATAAATGTAATCCAGCCCTGCTGCCTCAATAGCCGCATTCTGGAACACCGGTGACAGTGAATGGGACACAGGATTGCCAATAACTGCCAACGTCTTCGTCTTCCCAGTAATCATAAGCCAAACACCTCAATACTATTTCAAAAAACATCTATTTCCAGAAAAAGAACATCTCCAATATTATACCATAATAGGAAATCCAAAAACATTCCCAAATGAAGGAATAAAATCCTAAATATGGGCATTACTTTGTGGAAAAATAAAACTCCCGGCAAAATGCCAGGAGTAACATATTAACTATTCCGTTTATTATAATACAGGCAATGAGCAAGGAAATCCAATAACACTAAATGCTTATTTTCACTCTTGGCTTTTATTTTGGACTGAACGACTCAATGATTTTAAGTACAACTATAAAGAGGAATAACATTTATAAGCGGTTCTTCGTAGGGGTGAACACGCCTGATGGCCTGCAAGGTTTTGCCCAGATTTTCTTTCAGAACATTTACCTCCACCTTTAACTCGTCTTCTTCACTTATGACATTTTCTTCACCGATGTACGGCCTTGAACCGTCAAGGGGTCTCCAGGTACCTCTGACACGGCTATAGGACAGGCAGCTGTCATAATTGCCGATGTGTCCAGCATCTACTGACTGCAACCCCCTTTGCAGCTCCTTAAAATGACTTTCCGGTATATAAATCTCCAGCTTAAATTGCTCCATTCCGGCTACATCCCCTCTACACATCACTCTATTCTATTATAACGCCATTGTTCAAATTTTTCTTCTTTAGAAGAAAAATCTTCCAATTAGCGTTTCAACGAGCTGGGAGATATGCTCACCAGCTGTTGTAGTTTGTTTTCCCCCACCTAAAGAGGAAGGGGACATCTTAAAGCTCGTTATAATAACATTCTACCCTGCTATAATCCATACATGAAAATTTTTATATTTTTACGTTTTGACCTATTGACTTTTTGACTTATATGTATATAATAAGAATCAAGGAAGGGGAAAAGAAAAAAATCCCCCGCCTAACCAAATAAATCAATTATCTAAATGAAAGGGGATCGTTATTATGTTAGGCTTAGTTCCATTCGCAATGAGAAATGATTTGGCACGTGAGGAAGACGGCTTCGATCGCCTGTTCAACTGGATGAGTCAACCTATTGCAAGCATGTTCAGCGACACAGGTTTCAGCGGCAAGTCCTTCAACGTGGATGTGAAGGATAATGGCAGCAGCTACGAGCTCAAGGCTGAGTTGCCTGGCTTTACCAAGGAAGATGTACACCTTTCCTATAAAGACAATTATCTTTCCATTTCTGCCAACAAGGAAGAATCCAAGGATGAAAAGGATGATCAGGGTAATTTCATTCGCCGTGAGCGCTACTGTGGCAACATGAGCCGTTCCTTCTACATTGACAACATCGATGAAGAAAAATGCAATGCTGAGTTCAAGGATGGTATTTTAACTATTACCATGCCAAAGCTGTCAACTCCTGTGGAAGAAATCTCCCATGAGATACCAATCAAATGACAGACAATCGTTAATATGTAAAAAATCGGGTCTTCACCATTGTGAGGGCCCGATTTTTTTGATGCTTACACTCCTATTTCATTCCTCAGCTGTATGGCCTCTGCAAGATGTATTCCCTTTATCTCATCACTGCCCTCCAAATCTGCTATGGTCTGGGCCACCTTTTTTATTCTGTCGTAAGAACGGGCAGACATTCTTTTTTCAATAAATGCTGCCCGCAGCAGCTGTTGTGCTTCTTTGGTAATTTTACAGGTTTTCTTTAAAATGGATGAAGTCATTTGGGCATTTACGTTCTTACCTGCGGTATCAAAGCCAAGTTTCAGGTCATTTATGTTAAGCCCAAGACTGATATAAAGTTCTTCAATTTCCTGTCCCTTAGCCATTGCATTTTACATTTATTGTATTTTGCATACGTTGTATTGACAATGCACTAATTTATATTATAATAATCATAAAAGGAGATGATTATTATGGCTAAAACTTCAAGTGCAAATATAAGTATTAGAATGGATGCGGAATTAAAAGCAGCTGCCGAAAACTTATTTGAAGAACTTGGTATGAATATTAGCACTGCATTTAATATCTTTGTCAGACAATCATTACGTGAAGGTCGAATTCCTTTCACTATCTCCAGGGGAAGACCAAATAATGAAACTATCTCCGCTTTACTGGAGGCAGATAAGATTTCTAAAGACCCTAATATAAAAGGTTATAATGATGTTGATGAATTATTTGAGGATATTTTA
>DFHJ01000073.1 GCA_002372665.1 Anaerovibrio lipolyticus | reverse complement strand
GTATTGGGCATTCTCCGTGAGCAGGGTGAGAAAATCTGGGCTGTGGCTGCAGATGATTATGAATCCACTTTGGGCATAAATTCCCGTGTTCAGCTTTCCGGGGCAGAGAAGATTCTCCGTCGTCGCAAGAATATAGAATTGATGGATAACGGCGTAACCATTATGGACCCGGACAGTACCTTTGTGGATGCTGACGTTGAGGTAGGCCCTGATACAGTGATTTATCCTTTCACCTGGCTGGAGGGCAATACTAAGATTGGTGCAAATTGCGAAATCGGTCCTAACTGCCGCTTTAGCAATGTTACCATTGGAGATGGCGTAAAAGGCCATTTCGCTTATGGTCATGACTGCATCGTTGATGATGGCGTTGATTTTGGCCCGTATGTTCATCTTCGTCCTAATACCCATATAGGCAAGGACGTTCATATCGGAAACTTTGTTGAGGTTAAAAATTCCAACATCGGTGAGGGTACCAAGCTGCCTCATCTCCAGTATATCGGTGATGCTGATGTGGGAAGCCATGTAAACTGTGGCTGTGGTACTGTTACCGTTAACTACGACGGCAAGAACAAGCATCGTACTGTCATTGGTGACAATGCCTTTGTGGGTTGCCAGACAGCACTGGTGGCTCCTGTAACAGTTGGCGAGGGCGCATATATTGGTGCCGGTTCCACTATTACCAAGGATATTCCAGCCTCTGATTTGGCTATTGCCAGGGCTCACCAAAAAAATATAACTGGATGGGCAGATAAACGAAAAAATTAAAGTGGATATTTCAGTGGTTTACTGATAATATATATACGGTAATTTTTTACTATGAAGTATTGGCGAATACAAGCCACAGGCGAAGTATGAGCTTAGATTTAGTGTAAGGGCTGATGAAAGCCAGTATGCTTTCATCCTGCTTGCCAGGAAATCCTAGTAGGAAATTTACCCCCAAGGAAATTTGTTTTATTAAAGTTTGGAGGCTTTATAAAAAATGTCACAATCTGCAAAGAGTAACATGCGACTTTTAGCTGGTAATGCGAATCCGGAGCTGGCTCAGGAAATTGCCGAGCACCTTGGTATCAGCCTTATCGAGGCTCAGGTGGGCCATTTTAACAACGGTGAAATCCAGGTTATGATCAGTGAAAGTATTCGCGGCAAGGATATCTTCATTATCCAGCCTACCAGCCAGCCAGTTAATGAGAATCTGATGGAGCTTCTCATTATGACTGATGCTTGTAAGCGTGCATCTGCTCATAGCGTAACCGCCGTAGTTCCTTATTATGCTTATGCCCGTCAGGACCGTAAGACCCGTGGCCGTGAGCCTATTTCCGCAAAGCTGGTTGCAAATTTGATGCAGTCTGCCGGCTTGGACCGCGTAGTTACTGTTGACCTTCATGCCGGCCAGATTCAGGGCTTCTTTGATATTCCGGTAGATCATTTGGCTGCTGCTCCTGCAATGGCTGAGTATTTCAAGGGGCTTAATCTTGAGGATGCTATTGTGGTATCCCCTGACCTTGGCGGTGTTACCCGTGCCCGTAAAATGGCTGATTTGCTGGATGTTGGCATTGCCATTGTGGAGAAGCGTCGTCCACGTCCTGGTTGTGCAGAGGTTATGAACCTCATCGGTGAGGTTAAGGGCAAGACCTGTATCATGATTGATGATATGGTTGATACTGCTGGTTCCCTGTGTGAGGGTGCCAAGGCTCTGAAGAAGCTGGGTGCCAAGGAGGTTTATGCTTGCTGCTCCCATGGTATTTTAACTGATCCTGCTGTACAGCGTATAAATGACTCTGTTATTAAGCAGCTTATTATTACAAATACTATTCCATTGGCTCCGGAGAAGCGTTCCAACAAGATTGTAACCATTTCTCTGGCTCCTATGTTGGCTGAGTTCATTGATTGTATTTACAACAATGGTTCTGTAAGTAAGCTCTTCAAATGATAATTAAATAATGCAAGGGGCGAATCTCGGTTCGCCCTTTTCGTTTAGCAAGAATTTTGGGGTGATAATAATGGAATTTGCAAAAAGAATGGAACAGTTTGGAGAAGGGGTATTCTCCAGATTGGCAGAAATGCGCAAGGAGCGTGTGGCTGCCGGTAAAAATGTCATTGACCTGAGTATCGGTGCGCCTAATATTCCACCTGCCAAGCGGATCATGGAAGCTATGGCCAAGGCTGTAATGGATCCAGCCAACTATGTATATGCCATTTCTGACAGAAAGGCTATGCTGGATGCTGTGGCCCGGTGGTATCAACGTCGCTACAATGTAACCTTGGATCCTGATACGGAAATTTGCTCTCTTTTGGGTTCTCAGGATGGGCTGGCTCATATTGCCCTTTCAATTTTGGATCCAGGGGATATTATGATGGTTCCGGATCCATGCTATCCAATTTTTGCAGATGGTCCTCGGATTGCCGGGGCTGAGCTCTATTATATGCCTCAGAAAAAAGAGCACGATTATGTGATTCAGCTTGGGGATATTCCGGAGGAAGTGGCACGTAAGGCCAAATTCATGCTGGTTTCCTATCCTAACAATCCAACAGCAGCTATGGCACCAATAGAGTTCTACAAGGAGCTCGTTGCCTTCGCGAAAAAATATGACATCATTGTTTTGCATGATAATGCTTATAGCGAGCTGGTATTTGACGGCCGTGAATGGGGTAGCTTTCTGGAGCTTCCTGGAGCCAAGGAGGTCGGTGTGGAGTTCAACTCCCTGTCCAAGACCTACGGTCTGGCAGGTGCCCGTATAGGCTATTGCCTTGGTAATTCCAAAGTTGTTGGTATGCTAAAGACTTTGAAATCAAATATGGATTACGGAATGTTTTTGCCGATTCAGGCGGCGGCTATTGAGGCAATTTCCGGGGATCAGTCCATTGTGGCGGAAACCAGAGCAGCCTACGAGCGTCGTCGTGATGTCCTTTGTGATGGCCTTATTGAAGCTGGCTGGCAGATGGATAAGCCACCTGGAACTATGTTTGTTTGGGCACCGATTCCAGCCTCTTATGAGCATTCTGAAGCCTTTGTCAAGGATTTGCTGGATAAGACTGGGGTGCTGGTAACCCCTGGCAGTGCCTTTGGACCTTCCGGAGAGGGCTATGTTCGTATGGCACTGGTACAGTCTGAGGAGGATATGCAGCGGGCTGTGGATGAGGTAAAGAAATCCGGTATTATTGCCTGATGTTGTCTGTCGATGGACTTTTGTTATGCTTAATTGTTATATTAGATATCCGAAATATATATTTTTAGTTGAGAAAAAATGTATTTTGTATTAAAATAAATGAGTATTTATTCTCAATAAAAGAAAGTAGGAAAAACACATGGTAGAATCTGTATGGTCAATATTGCCACCTATAATTACTATTGTGCTGGCATTGGCGACAAAGGAAGTGTATATGTCACTGCTTATCGGTATTTTCTCCGGTGCTTTGCTATATACAAATTTCAATGTTATTGAAGCCGTTATGACTATGTTTGATGTGCTGGCTGATAAGGTTGGCGGCAATGTCAATATCTTGGTCTTTTTGGTAATCCTGGGTATTATTGTGGCGGCTATTACCCGCTCCGGTGCCACCCGGGCTTATGGTGAGTGGGCGGCAGAAAACATCAAGGGACGTCGCAGTGCAATGCTTTTGACTGCTGTCCTTGGTATTGTAATTTTTATCGATGACTATTTTAACTGTCTCACCGTTGGTACTGTAATGCGTCCAATTACGGATAAATTTAAGATTTCCCGTGCCAAGCTGGCTTACATTATTGATGCCACTGCGGCACCTATCTGTATTCTGGCACCAGTATCCAGCTGGGCGGCAGCTGTAGGCTCTTCCCTGCCTGAGAACAGCGAAATCGATGGGTTTTCCCTGTTTTTGCAGACTATACCATTTAACCTCTATGCCCTTTTGACCATGGTATTTATGGTTTTCATCATAGCTTCCCAACGTGATGTATTTTCCATGGCGGCTTATGTGAAAAAGAACCAGGAACACTTCATTGTACCAAAGGAATATCGGGACAGTGAGGAAGAAGCTCCCTTGGGAAATGGTAGAATTATTGATTTGATTTTGCCATTGCTGGTACTTATTGCCGCCTGTGTATATGGTATGCTTTACACTGGTGGTATAAATGAGGGCAAGACCATTGCAGATGCCTTTGCGGAATGTGACAGCTCCAAGGGGTTGGTATTTGGTTCCTTTACTGCATTTGTGTTTACTGCTCTGCTGTATCTGCCACGCAGGGTTATTTCCTTTAAGTCCTTCTGCGAAACCTTTGTACAGGGCTTTAAGGCCATGACTCCTGCAAATTTGATTCTCTGCTTTGCCTGGACTCTTTCCGGTATCTGCAGTGACAAGTATCTTAATCTTGGCGGTTATGTGGGAATGCTGGTAAGTGCCAACACTGATGTGGTAATGTTCCTGCCGGTGATTTTCTTTGTTGTGGCTATTATTTTGGCCTTTGCCACCGGAACCTCATGGGGAACCTTCGGCATTCTTATACCTATTGCGGTAGCTGTTATTGGACCAAATGATGCAAATATGCTGGCTATCACTGTGGCAGCAATTTTGTCCGGTGCAGTAGGTGGCGACCACGCTTCACCTATTTCCGATACGACAATTTTGGCTTCTGCAGGTGCCCAGTGCAGTCACCTTGACCATGTAAGCACTCAGATTCCTTATGTGCTGATTGTGGCCAGTGCCAGCTTTGTAGGCTATATGGTGGATGGTTATACCATGAACGGCTGGTATGGTTTGGTTGCGGCAACTGGTATTTTGGCAGTGGTTATGGCTATAATCTGCGCCAAGGTTAAGCCTGTTGACGTTGACCATTGATTTAAAAATTTTATATTAGTACAACACCTGTGCATTTTTGTGCAGGTGTTTTATTTTCGCCTTGACATTCAGTTGGTATAGTTTTATTCTTAATGGGTTGTAGAAGATTGAAAAATGAGGAGATGATGTTGTGGTTACAACAGTACGCCACAAGGTTAACTTTTATGACACAGATGCCATGGCTGTGGTGCATCATTCCAACTACATCAGATGGTTTGAAATCGGTCGTGTGGAGTTTCTTCGGGAGGCTGGCATTACCCTGAATCAGCTTATGGATGATGGTTATGTTTTTCCGATTACGGAGGTTAGTGCCAAATATGTCAATTCTGCCAAATTTGATGATGAATTGATTATTGAAACTACCCCTGAAGCCCTTACCAAAGCGAAGATGGCCTTTACATACCGTATTTTACGGGCATCCGATGATACTCTGCTGGTAACTGGCAGGACACAGAATGTTTTTACTTCAATGGACACAGGCAAGATTACCCGCTTGCCGGAAACCTACTACAATAAATTAAAAGCAATGCTGGACTGATTAATCATAAAGCATACAAACAGTTGGAGGTATAATTTATGGAAACCGTGTTATTGTGTATAGTCGCTGTTGCAATTCTGATTGTACTTTTTACGAAATTGTATTTTATGCATTTAGGAGTGGAGAATGTAATTGCAAAGAAGGATAGCCGTAGTGCCTTTGTAGTGGATGAACAGACTGAGGATAGCCTGACCTTCAGCACCAATGTTGAATTTGTAAATGAGGGCAAGCAGTGTACTGTAATGATGGACTGCCTCGTTCGTCCTCAGCTCCCTTATGAGCAGTATGATGGTGTTGAAACAAGAGGTCATGCGGAGCTCCTGTCCGCTCCCCGTGAGGATGATTATTTTGAGGCTTATATCATTCAGCGGAAGGGGTATGGGAAGAATCTTGACCACGCTACCATTAAGGCCCAGATTAAGCTCATTGCCCGTCATGGCATGACCATTAAGGAAGCCATTTCCAAGATGCCTGACTTCAATTTCCTGATTATTTGGCTGGAAGCTGGCCGCATGGAGGCTCATTACCGTCAGGTTCGTATCGAGGTACCGGCAGC
>DFHJ01000123.1 GCA_002372665.1 Anaerovibrio lipolyticus | reverse complement strand
TCCCTGGTAATAGCTGCTGCCAGTGCCTTCACCCCAATTACGGGCTGTTTTAAACCAAAAATCATTGTCCACTGGCTGATCAAGCTTCATCTTCATAGTAGGATTCTTGCCGGAATCATTCGTATCAAGACCAGCTGATGGAACAGCTACCTCAACATCCTTCTTGGCAAAGGCCTCATTAAGCCGCGAGGATATAATGTGGCTGTTCATGGTATTTCTCTGGATGAGATTCATGGTATTTGGAACAGGGCTGGAGGAAATGGCAGTTAGGGCTTCCTTTGCCTCCTTGTTATCCATACTGTACAGGGAGCGCATTTCTTCCGTCCGTTTATCACCATTGTGATAAAGGTGGTCAAACATGTTACGCATGGCATAATAGGTTTCCTGCTGTTGTTGGTCAGCCCCTACCAGATTATTATTGGCATAGGCATATACAATCAGTTTATTTCCTTCCACTGCACCAGCCGTATTTAGCATAGCGGAAAAAGCATAAGGGTTAAACTTGTCGTTAGTAATGCTGCCAGATATGGAGCCAGTTGTTTCAAGAACAATAGTGTCCTCACCTGGCAGTGAAGCTTCTGCCAAAACCGTGGAACCCTCAATATTGGCATCCCCGTCAACCTTGATCTGTCCTTGTGTACCACCATCATAGGCCTGGAGGTATCCGTCAGATACCAGATTTCCCTCAATGTACATTTCCGTATCCCCATTTTCGGCCCCAATGGTGCCATGATTGATAAACTTCCCAGTTGTTTCATCTGCATAGCCTGCGGCCTTCCTTTCGGACATATCATTTACCCTGTAGGAGCCACCATACAGCTGGGCTCCCTTGGCCACCGTTACATTCACTACGTTGGCCTCGCCACTGTAATTGAGGATACCGCCGGTTACATTCAGCTTAATATTATCTTCGCCGTTAATATTGCCATCATAGCTCATGCTGCTGGTATTAAAGTTAAGATTGGTCACTAAATCGGGGATATAGGTGCTGTACTCATAGCCTTTTTTTTCATAATTGTTTTTGTATTGAATACGGAGAACATCCAAATCCTCTCCATCCCCATCGTAGGAGCCTTCACATTCATCAGTACCAAATTGCTTCCAGTCAGATACAATTTCCCCCTGAATGACGGCCCCATTGTTTATATTGATGTTTTTTACAAAGGCACTTTTGCCAATGTAAATGGCGGCGTCCTCCCCCGCCAGCTGGCCGGACAGATTATAATTGTCCACCAGGGGACCTTCCAGCTCATCATTGCTGGCACTATAATGCTTGGGATTTATAGAGGTTAACTTTAAATTTTCTGCTGAGGAGATGGTTCCCGGCTCAGCCTTGCTGCTATAGCCGTTTACCTCACGATTATAGCGAATGTATGAGCCACGATATTCTTCAGCGGCACCATTGGTGCTGGAACCAAAATCAAAGCGCATGCCGATACCGCCATTGCCCTTGGCGGTAACTGTGCCGGCCTGTTCCACGGTCTGATTGCGGCCATAGGCAATGAGAACACCATTGCCCCGCTTGCCGTCCGCATGTATTTCTGTATCCTTGGGTATTATAAGGGTGTTTGTCATACCATCCACCCGTATGCCGGTACCGCCAGTTCCACGGGTCAGAATATTGGCTGACTGGGTAACCTGGTTACCATAGCCGTAAATATGCAGACCGATGCCAAGGGGTATTTCGCTGTAGGAACCATTGATGTAAGCCGTCCCCTCCTCATTTCTGGCAAAGAAGCCCTGAGTATTGTTGATAGTTCCCCCATTTCCATAGATGGAGCGGCCATATAATTCTCTGCGGTCCAGCTTATAGCCCAAATCCTGTAATGCAGCTAATTCAACCTCTAAAAAGGTGGTATAGTTGGTATAGTCGCGATGACTCATCATGCCGGCAGTCTGAATATGGCCTCCATCAAAGCCTAGGCTGCCCCAGCCATTAATCGGTATGGCATTGCGGCCGTAAAACTTGGCCCCGTCCAGGGCTTCCACCACATGCTCGCCGGAAAAATAAGCAAAGCCCTTGCCATCAGCTGTAACCTCCTTGTCAACAATAAAGTACCTACTGGCAGATATATCGGGATTTGCTGCCTGAATTTTGGCAAATTCCTCTGAGGTTAAAATCCGCATACTGGCCTCGGAAGGATTGCCGTTCTGGTCCAGTAAATGCAGTGACCAGCTGGTTTCGTCAGTTAGATTGGGGTGGAAATAAGTCTTTCCATTATTCGTGTATTTTATTGCCGTGATACCTAAGGCATGACCCAGCTCATGACGAATGGTTCCCACATAGTCAACTGCCTGCTCGTTGGTAGGCAATACCGTATCAGTATCCACCCACCAGCCATCTACGGCTTCTTCCCGGTTGGCCCCCATATTTTTCCCTACTGTTATTTCACTAAAGCCATATTTTCCGGCAGGAAGCACCCCGGTTTCAGCACTCTCCGGAGTTAATTTCTCTAATTCGTCACCATATTTTATCTGATTTCTTACAAAGGATTCCGCAGGTCTGTAGCTGTAATATGCTTTCCTTACCCCATTTGACACAATATTAGTGGAGCCTGCGTAGGCATTTGAATCAAAATCCGTTCCCACAAAAATCTGCCAAGGTTCTTTATTCTTGGCATCATCCCCCAGAATACCCACCCAATACATGCTGCTACCTACAGTAGCAGCAATAAGTTCATCAGTTAAATCATATTTTGGTGGACTTACTAACCATTGGCCAGTAATACCTATACCATTACCTTTCGATAAAAATAGAAGTTCAGCAAATTCTTTATTATTATATTTTAGGGGCTCCTCTGCTAAATAAAAATCCTCATCCTCTGCAGAAGCATAAGAAGTAACTGACATAAGCCCAATAAGTACCGTTGATACCAGGGTTCTATAATATTTATTTCCCATTGTCTTTCGCCACGTTTTCATTAGATCACCCCTTGTATTAAATTTAACACTCATAATAACCAGATAAATATTCTTACTTTTTTAAATGTATCGTTAAAAAAATATCTCTATTAAATAATAGCGTCAGATTAGTTTATTCCAGCATTACAGACGATTCTTTTTGCGAACTGCCACAGAATGAAGGAAAAGGCTATCGCAGTCAACATAATAACAGTCAAACCATGAATATAATTTGGCCATGGCAGAGAAGCCGCCATCATACCGGCACTACCAAATATAGTCTGAACAAACTTGATAACTGATGAGACTGTACCAGCATTATCCTCTGTGATGCTTAATAACCAGTTCATGCAGTGAGCTTTGGTTATTGAATTTCCCAAAGTAAAGGGGAGGTAACACAGCAGAAATATAACAGCTCCATTTTGCCCCATAGTAAACAAGGCTAAACCACTAAAAATAGCAAATAAATAACAAATGTGAGTTAACCTAAGCTTGGATAAACGGCTGCTTAATTGCAGATATAAAAAGGGACCCAACATGGAAACACCCGCATTTATAGCGTAGAAATGACTGTAGGTTTGTGGTGACAAGCCATAATTTTCAATGTATATGAAAGAAGATAGATTTATGTAGGCCATAAACGGAGTCGAAAAACAGGCGAATACCACAAGAAGCAGTATAAATTTTTTCTGGTGGGCAACAGCCAGAAGCAAAGACATAGACTTTATCATAGTTCCATGGTAGCGTTCTTGGGGCACCAATGTTTCTGTAAAAAGACATGCCAACAAAAAATTAATTATACCTAAGATAGTCAACAAAACAAAAGCTCCATGCCATGCAGTGAAGGTCAGCAGCAACCCACCAATGACAGGAGCCGCCATTGGTGCTATTACCCCCAAAGACTGAGTAACAGCCAGTATCTTTTTCATGACCTCACCATGGAACAGATCCTTTATCAGTGCAGTTGATATGGTTATAATCGCCCCTGCACCGATTGCTTCAAAAATTCGTCCCCCTATCAGGATATATATATTAGGTGCCAATGCACAAATAGCCGAAGCAATGGTAAATACGGAGGCTCCAAATAATAAAACGGGACGCCGTCCATATTTATCACTTATAGGCCCAAACATTATCATTGAAATGGCATAAAATATAAAAAAGGCAGTGAGGGTAACACTCACCAGTGCCTGAGGGGCATTAAAATATCCTCCCATTTCCGGCAAAGCAGGCAAATATAAATCGGTTGACAGTGGGACAAACATATTCATGAAAGCAATAAAAGCTATCATAAATTTTCCAGTTATGTATTTTTGATTTACAGAAGCTTTATTTATAATAATCACCTATTCTATGTTAATAGGTACATTATTTCACGAAACATTCAGAAAATAAAGTGCTTTTTTCATTTTCCCTGCCTGTTATTCTCCAAAACAAACAGGGGAGTTTTATCGTAATAACGAGCTTTAAGATGTCCCCTTCCTCTTTAGGTGGGGGAAAACAAACTACAACAGCTGGTGAGCATCTCCCTGCGGGAAGCTTTTATAATGCGTAATTATCATTTTTTGTCATAAATAAGAATGTTCAGTCATATTAAATCATAATAACCCTTTAAGCTCCCGCTTATATTTGTAATAAGTATTGCGGCTCAGACCGACCAATTTCATTGTATCAATATCATTGAGTTTTCCATCGAAGTCCTGGCTATATTGGCGAATATCGTCCATGGCCGGGCCTTTTTTCTTTATATGGAGTTTGGTGCCAGCCTTTTGCCCAATCTGCTTCCCCTCTAATCTGGCTGTTTCAATCCCTTCCTTGGTACGCTGGCGTAAGTCTTGAACCTCTTTCTCTGCCTGCTCAAAAGCAGTGGCAATCTGTTTCTTAGCCAGCAGTTCCAACACCTTATTGGTGGCCTCGATGTATATGTCTGCTATCTCATTTCCTGTGCTGTCTATGCTCTGTTTGCTGGCTTCTTCATATGTCTGAGTATTGATGTAACCCTCTTTGAGAAAGACAAGATTTACTCCAGCTTCTTTTAGTTGGAAATAAGTTGTTACTCCCTCATCCGCAGAGCGGCTCATTCTGGATACGGAATCAAATACAATGGTATCATCTTTTCTAACGGCCTTTATCAGCTTGTTCCACTCCGGCCTATCCATCTTTGTGCCGGTATAGGCTTCCTGAAGGATATGAGCCTCTGGGTATGCTGCTTTTATATTTCTTATCTGTCTATCTATTGACTGCTCTTTTCTACTGATCCGGGCATATCCATAAATCTTTGACATTTTATCACTCCTATTTTGTAATGAATTTTCTTTACAATATCTTTATTTTTCTTTATAATTGAATAAAAAGGAGGTAATCGAAATGGAACAAGTAGCTGTAAATTTCCGCTTGGAAAAAGACTTAAAATCAAAGATGGAAGCTGTATGCAAAGACATGGGAATGACCATGACCACAGCATTTACCATTTTCGCAAAGAAAGTGTGCAGAGAACGCCGTATCCCTTTTGAGGTATCCGCTGATCCTTTTTACTCCGATGAAAATATGGCACGCTTGAAGGCATCTATTGCCCAGATGGAAGCAACAGGCGGTACTGTCCATGAGGTAAATTACGATGATTAAATCATGGACTGATGACGCTTGGGATGATTTCTGCTATTGGCAGAATCAAGATAAGAAAACCTTAAAGCGGATTCTGAATCTCATAAAAGATATTGACAGAAACGGTTACTCTGGCATCGGAAAACCGGAACCTCTGGGTGAGAATCTGTCTGGTTACTGGAGCCGGCGCATTGATGATGCTAACCGTATAGTCTATAAGATTGAGAATGACACCATAAAAATAGTCCAATGTGGCTCCCATTACCGGGATAAGTAGTATCGGTACAGCTCTCTGTGTTATGCAGGGAGCTATTTTTATATTATTTCTAACGTTCGTTAAATTTGTTACTTCAATTTTATCACGTTATCATCCTATTTTCTATAGCTTTTAATACTATTTAATTTAACATTAAATTTAATACTATAATTCATTCCCCGGAGGAGCTTTGAGTGTGAAGGAGATTCACAGTCAAAAATAGAAGTACGCCCCCATATCGTAGAAAGCCCATTGTGTAGCCTATACGAAAAAAATTTTCTATTTCCATAAACACTTTCCCTACTTCGGGGGATATAAAGAACAAGAACAAGCAACTGAAACAACACTCAAGACTGTAAGCAACCTGGTAATATGTAAAG
>DFHJ01000060.1 GCA_002372665.1 Anaerovibrio lipolyticus | reverse complement strand
TTATCCAAATCAGGTTCAGGGTCGTGTGTCTTTTCATACACACCTCTCAGCATTTCCGCTCCCCTTGCTATTCTGTTACCTCTTAAATATATCACTGTATACTGCTTATGACAATTATTTTTCATAATTAATCATAATTTACTTTGTTTTTTTAAGCCTCATTGGACTGCCTAATATAAGCCTCCATGGTTTTATATGCTTTACCGCTATCTATCATTTCAGCCGCCAACTCAATACCGGCCTGCATGGTTGGTGCCTTCTGAGCCACATAAAGGGCCAGTCCCGCATTCATCAGCACAGCATTTCTCTTGGTACCCTGAATTTTACCAGACAAAACACCTTTGGTAATCTCAGCATTTTCCTCGGCAGTGCCTCCCACCAGTTCATCCTTGGTTCCACGCACCAGACCGAAATCCTCAGGACAAATCTGGGTAGTACGATAATAGCCATCCTTAAGCTCGCATACAGTGGTAGGAGCGCTTGGAGATACCTCATCCAAGCAATCCTTGCCGTGAACCACCACAGCATTGGTTACACCTAGCTTATCCAAAACCTTGGCCACCGGCTCAACCAGATATTCATCATAAACACCCAACAGGAAGAAGTCCGGGTTGGCTGGGTTGGTCAATGGGCCAAGAATATTAAATACTGTTCTAAAGCCCAGCTCCTTGCGGATAGGTCCCACATATTTCATGGCACTATGATATTTCTGGGCAAATAGGAAGCACATACCACAGCCATTAAGCATTTCCAAGGCCTTTTCAGGACTCTGCTGAATATTGACTCCAAGAGCCTCCTGCACGTCGGCAGTGCCTGATTTGGAGGAAGCCGCCCTATTGCCGTGCTTGGCCACCTTTACCCCAGCTGCAGCAATAACAAAGGCAGAGGTAGTGGAAATATTAAAGGTATTGGAACGGTCACCGCCGGTCCCCACAATTTCCAGCACCTTAAGGCCAGGGTGTGGAACCGGAGTAGCCAGCTCCCGCATAGCTGCTGCACAGCCGGAGATTTCCGCTATAGTTTCCGCTCTGGTACTCTTGGTGGAAAGAGCAGCTAAAAAGGCTGCATTCTGGGTTTGGGAGGTTTGTCCCTTCATGATTTCATTCATTACGGTGTACGCCTCATCATAGGTCAGGTCCTCTTTCCTTACGATTTTTTCAATTGCTTCTCTAATCATTTTTTGGCTCCTTTCAAATTACAAAAAATCTCTTGAAAGCTTTTAAATGCTTTCCTTCAAGCAGCCTGACCGATGTGTGGGCAAATAAGCAAGATGAAAGCATACAAGCTTTCATCAGCCCTTATACGAAATCTAAAATTCATCTTCATCTTGCAGATTCGATTCACTAAGATTTCGTAATAAAAAACGCCCTCGATGATATAAACCATCATCAAGGGCGAGAATAAACCATTCCCGTGGTGCCACCTAGATTTGCGACTTCACACACTCAGCAGGATACCATCATATCCCCGGCAACTAACGTATGCCTACACGTCACGAGGTACTCTGCCATGAACAAAATACATTGCATTTCATCGTGCCCTCTGTGGTCCATTTACAAATCAGCGTTCTGTCCGGCTCTCAGCTTCCCGGACTCTCTGTGAGTGCCCCTTTTGCTTGATCTCCACATCATAGGTTTGTCCAATATTTTTTTGAACCTGTTAGTATTAAACAGCAAAAATCAAAAAATGTCAAGGTAAATGTTACTTTACATTTTGCTGGTATCGATAGTACAGTCACATTGTCCTTCCACCGCGCACACTGAAAAATACTTTTCCTCCAGGGGAATCCAGCGTGACTTAAACATTTTGGCTGCTTCAGAGCCATTTCTCCTGACAATACGCTCCATCTGCTCATCTGGAGACACCGTCATAAATATGCGATAATCATATTGATTCACCAAAGAAGGATGACAGCTATAGGAGCCCTCCACAATGCAGAGCTTCCCTGGATGTATAACTACTGCCTCCTGCAGTGACTGGCTTTTGCAGTCAAATCTCTGATACGGAAGCTCCAACGTACCTTTTCTTAAAGGCTCAAGTACCTCAGACAGGAATCGTTCATGGTCCACATTTTCCCCCGGCGTACTCAATCGCTCTGCTGTCCGCTGCTCCGGACGCAAAAAAAAGTCATCCATGTGAAAAACCATGGCCCCTGTCTGTTCCCTCAAATACTGGGCCAGGGTGGTTTTCCCGGCACCACATCTGCCATCGATAGCAATAATTACCCTTTTATTCTTATTCCCTTCCACTAGAGAATGGATTCTATTCAATATGGTTGCTGAAGATATACTGTAATTTTCTTTCAAAACAAAATCCCTCTTTACTACCTGTACCTCACCCAAAGAGAATTTCAATTTCCAGAAATCAGACACTGGGCGATTTTCATTAATAAGCTTTATTACCTTCAGCACACCGCCGTGGGATACCACCACGGAATCACAGTCAAAGGCGTTTATTTTTCGTTCAAGACCCTTCCAGCACCATTCAACACGCTGATAAAATTTCTTGAAGCTCTCCCCCTGAGGAAATCGGAAATTAACCCAATCCTCCTGCCATTCAAGGCATTCCTCCGGATATTTCTCCTTTATTTCCTCATAATCCATGCCTTCCCAACGACCAAAATCTATTTCCGTCAAATAAGGCACCACCTCTATACGGCAAGGACGCTCCAGATTCTCCTCCAAAATACAGGCTGTCCTAAAAGCCCGCTGTAAAGGGCTGGTGAAGATAGCTACCTCATGGACAGATTTTTCCTTCATGCGCTCCGACAGCTCGTGTGCAGCTTCCCTGCCCTGAGCCATGCCCTGCTCTGTCAAAGGAGTATCCAGACTGCCATAATACCCTTTATGGCAATTTCCCTCAGATTCTCCGTGTCTTACCAAATAAGTTGCCACTATTCTCACCACCGTAACATTACTCACTTATACATAATACCACTATCCGTCACAAAAACATAATAAAAAGCTCCGCCTATTGTAGTCAATACACCAATAGGCGAAGCTCTCTGCTCAAAATACTCTATATTCCATTGTCACTTTTATTCTTCATTGTCACCGGCTGCCAGCTTCTCCTGATATGCGGCAATAGCCTTGGACTGTACGTCCTCAGGTGCCTGATCGTAGCGGGAGAATTCATAGGAAAAATCGCCCCGCCCACCAGTCATGGAGCGAAGCACGGTACTGTAGCCAAAAAGCTCCATCTGTGGAATCTCCGCTTCAATAACCTGCTTGCCATTCATTGGGGTCATGCCCATTACACTGCCACGGCGCTTGTTCAGGTCACCAATAACATCACCTATGTAGGAATCAGGCACTGTTACCTTCAGCATTACAAATGGCTCCAAGAGAACTGCACCTGCCTCCATAATTCCCTTCTTGAAGCACTGCTCTGCAGCGATTTTGAAGGAATTTTCGGAGGAATCTACGGAGTGATAAGAACCATCATAAAGGGTGGCATGAACACCAACTACAGGATAGCCTGCCAATGGTCCCCTCTCACAGCCTGCTGCAATACCCTTTTCAACAGCAGGGAAGAAATTCTTTGGCACTGCACCGCCTACAACCTCTTCATCAAAAACATACGGATCATTGGTACCAGATGGGCCAAAGCGCATCTTTACATGACCGTACTGACCATGACCACCGGTTTGCTTCTTGTACTTAAACTCCACATCAGACCGTTTCTTTATGGTCTCACGGAAGGCAACCTTTGGTTTCTCTGTCTTAATCTCCGCCTTATACTCATTGAGAAGTCGGGACTGGATAATTTCCAGATGCAGGTCACCCATACCATAAATCAAGGACTGACGGTTAGCATTATCACGTTCAAACTTAAAGGTCTGGTCCTCTGCGGCAATCTTCTGCATTGCCATAGCAATCTTATCCACGTCGCCCTTCTTAACCGGCTTCCACCTCATACAGGTATAAGGTGTCGGCAAATCCATCTTGGCATATACCACTGGATTATTCTTTGTAGACAAGGTATCACCTGTCTTAACCGCCGTCTGCTTGGCCAAAGCACCCAAATCGCCAGCATGAAGCTCAGGAACCTCAGTAGCCTTGTTACCACGAAGCACATACAGCTTGCCAATCTTAAATTCATTGCCGGTACGCACATCATACATTATATCATCGGCCTTAACTACACCAGAGCGAATCTTTATCAAGCTGTAAAAACCGATAAACGGATCAGCGATTGTCTTAAATACAAATGCAGTTTTTGGCTTAAGAATATCAAAGTTTGCCTCGAAAATCTCATTTGTCTGGGCATTAATACCAGACATTTTGCGATTATCAGCGGATGGCATATACTTTACAATATCGTCCAGCAAGGTATACACACCGCGCTGAGCAACGCCTGAGCCTGATTCCACAGGAATAATAGAGCCGTCGGAAATGGCGCTTCTTACTGCCGCACGAATCTCTGCCTCAGAGAAGGAGTCCCCTGACAAATAACGCTCCAAAAATTCTTCAGATGTTTCTGCAACGGCCTCCATCAATGAATCATTATACTGATTAAGGTAGCTTACAGAATAGTCTGGAACCTCCTCCTCCACTGCCTTGTCCTCCTGATAACGGAAGGCCTTTTTCTGAATTACGTTGATATAGCCTGCCAGCTTCTCATCCTCGCGCAATGGCATATTAAAAGGCGCAATCTTCTTGCCGAACATAACATTGAGATCATCCAGCACCTGACGATAGGAAACAGAGTCAATATCCATATCTGTTATAAAGAAAATTCTTGGCAGATGATACTTCTCGCAAAGCTCCCACGCACGCTCTGTACCTGCCTCCACTCCAGCCTTACCGGAAACCACAATAATAGCACCATCCGCTACGCTCATGGCCTCAGTGACCTCGCCTTCAAAGTCAAAGAATCCCGGAGTATCAAGAACATTAATCTTAAAATCATCCCATTCAACAGGAACAACAGAGGTAGATATGGAAATCTGTCTTTTTACTTCTTCCTTGGTACAATCAGAAATAGTGGACCCATCTTCTATCTTGCCCGGTCTTGACACTATACCGCTTAGATAAGCCATTGCTTCAGCCAGAGTTGTCTTTCCGCAGCCACCATGGCCCAGCAAAACTACATTACGAATTTTGTCAGTAGTATAAACCTTCATGTTAACCCCTCCAAATTCTCTTAGAAGCCTCTCTCGATATCTTATTTATAATTCTTTAATTATTCCCCTAATTATCGAAGCCTCCTCACAATAAAATCTTATACTTTTAGTATTCTCTAATTATGGTCAAATTCCTCTAATTGAAAATAAATGTTATAGCTAGATTTAATATTTCCCCATCCTTTTATATGCGGAAAAAACCTCGTTACGACAGGAACAAAGTGAGTTAATCCTTTAGGAAAACGTTGAATGGAAGATTTTTCTTCTAAACAGAAGAAAAATTTGAGTAATGGCGTTATAATAAAAAGTAAATATAATATGAGAAGGGTGAACTTACATGGAGAAAACCAACAAAACCTATCAGGCATATATTGAAATATTGAAGCGCGAGCTGGTGCCAGCCATGGGCTGCACTGAGCCTATTGCCATTGCATATTGCGCTGCCAAGGCCCGTGAGGCATTGGGAACTCTTCCGGACAGAATCAAAGTAGCTGCCAGTGGAAATATCATAAAGAACGTAAAAAGCGTTATTGTCCCAAATACTGATGGCCGTAAGGGTATTGAAGCCGCAGCTGCCATTGGAGTGCTGGCCGGCGATGCCAATGCCGCTTTGGAGGTAATCGCCCATGTGAAACCAGAGGATAAGGAAAAACTTAACAGCTACATGGAAAACACTAAAATCCATGTGGATGCCGCCCAATCTGAGCATGTATTGGATATTATCGTTACTGTATGGCATGATGGCGACACTGCTGAGGTGCATGTAGTAAATGAACACACCAATATTGTTAAAATTTCCAAAAATAATGAGGTTTTATTTGAAAAGGAAATCGTAGATTCCGTTGATACCGGCAAACCAGATTATGAATGTATGACTATTGAGGATATTTACGATTTTGCCATGACCTGTGATCTTGATGACATAAAAGATACCATTGATCGTCAAATTGCCTACAACACCGCTATTTCCGACGAGGGGCTGAAAAACAACTACGGTGCCAATATTGGAAAAACCCTTCTGAAGGCTTATGGAAACGACATTCATGTCCGTGCCCGTGCCCGAGCTGCCGCTGGCTCAGATGCCCGTATGAACGGCTGTGAAATGCCGGTAATCATCAACTCCGGAAGTGGCAATCAGGGTATGACCGTTTCCCTTCCGGTTATTGAATATGCCAAGGAGCTGGGCAGCACTCAGGATGAGCTGTACCGTGCCCTTCTTCTCTCCAATCTTGTCACCCTCCACGAAAAAGAGGGTATTGGCCGTCTTTCTGCATACTGCGGAGCCGTAAGTGCCGGAGCTGGTGCAGGGGCAGGCATTGCCTGGCTTTGTACCAAGGATTACAATGCCGTAATCCACACCATCGTCAATGCTCTGGCCATTACCTCCGGTATAGTCTGTGACGGTGCCAAGGCCTCCTGTGCCGCCAAGATTTCCGCTGCCGTGGATGCAGGCATCATGGGATTCGAGATGTTCCGCAACGGACAGGAATTTTACGGTGGTGACGGACTGGTTCTAAAAGGTGTGGAAAACACCATAAGAAACATCAGCCGTCTTGGTCGTATTGGAATGAAGGAAACGGACAAGGAAATAATCAAAATGATGATTGGGCAATAATCGCATATCAATATAAATTTTGGCATTTTAAAACGGTATCCGGAAAACCCGAATACCGTTTTTATTTTGACATACTCTTTATTTTACATTTTACCAAAGCATATTAAAGAAGTTACCCACATTGGCATAGCCGTTCATACGAAGCATTGCACTGCCGGTATAAACCTGAGCCGTTTTTAGCTCCTTGCCAAAAAGGGACTCAACAGATGGGAACAGCTTGTCCTTCTGTGCATTTGCAGTACTGATATGGGACTCGGTCTTCCCCGCCAAGCCGTCCTTACCCATGATACGGGATACCTTGTCTGGAGAATTAGTAATAGCATTGACCAATTTATCCTCGTCCACAGTAAGGCTGCCGTCCTTACCCACGCTGATACCAATGCTGTTATAATTTGAAGCACGATAAGTAGTATCAGCAAACATCTCACTTACCCGACCCATGCGCTTGGAAATGGAAGCATTGTCCTTCATAAAGCCAACAGTGTCGTTATAGCTGCTTACGAAATCCTTTACGTTCTTCAACGCAGTCTTCAAACCGTCGCTCATTTCTGTCTGGGTGCTGGTAGTGGTCTTGCCATCCTTATCTGTGGTGGTAACCTCTTTCTTGCTTAAAGCATCCTTGCCCACGTTAAAATCAGTGGATTTAAGAGTCTTTAAGGATTTGGAAAGGTCATCCATCTTGGAGCTGAAATCCTCATTGAAATCTTTTCTGGTACTCTCGTAGGAAGAAAGAAGCTCCCGGGCACTTTCCTTTATGCCATAAATATCAGCAGCATTGAAGCCAACACCGCTGCTCTGATTATTGGCATAATTGTTCCACATTGCAGATATAGCGGTATTCTGATTTACAGACTTTTTGCTACTGGAAGATATGCCGTAATTTTGAGCAAACTGGCTGAAACTGTAATTGTTGTTTATCAGTGAATTAATTGTCATAGCCATAAGTCATCCACCTTTCATCCTTGAAAACAAACATATCCTATATGGCAATAATTTAGTATACAAACTTCCTATTGTGATTTTATCATATTTTAGCTTCTTTGTCTATTTTCAGTCTAATAAAAAAATTATCCTTGTAAACTTCTCTCCAAAGTATCCCAATCAGCTTCCTTAAAACCCACCAGAACCTTATCTTCAGTAATTAAAATAGGCCGTTTTACCAACATACCATCCGTTGCCAATAATTTTAGCTGTTCTTCCTCGCTCATAGAAGGAAGCTTATCCTTTAACTGCATCTCGCGATATATCATACCACTGGTATTAAAGAACCGCTTTAATGGCAAGCCACTCTTTTCATGCCACTCCTTAAGCTCCTTATATGTAGGATTGTCAGTGGCAATATTTCTCTCAGTATATTTTATCCTGTTTTTCTCCAGCCACTTCCTGGCCTTTTGACAGGTAGTACATTTTGGATAACATATAAACAGCATAACAACAGCCTCCTTACTAAAATACATTTCTCTGCTCTATTCTATTTTCACCTCAACAATCCCTGCTGCAAATAAAACATTCCGCAAGAGTTGCATCACAATTCTTGCGTAATCTCATTTTATTCAAACTCAATAGTAGCAGGTGGTTTACTGGTGCAATCGTACATTACACGGTTTACGCCCTTTACTTCGTTCACTATTCTATTTGTTACCTTATGAAGTACCTCCCATGGAATCTGGGCACTTTCGGCGGTCATAAAGTCGCTGGTCATTACAGCTCTAAGGGCAATAGCATAATCGTAGGTTCTGAAGTCACCCATTACACCTACAGAGCGCATATTGGTGAGTGCTGCAAAGTACTGACCCAGGTTCTTGTCAACCCCGGCCTTGGCAATTTCCTCACGATAAATTGCATCAGCATCCTGAACGATTTTTACCTTCTCAGCAGTTACCTCGCCAATAATACGAATACCGAGGCCAGGACCTGGGAACGGCTGACGATTTACCAGATATTCCGGAATCTCCAGCTCACGGCCTGCCTTTCTTACCTCGTCCTTGAACAACAAACGAAGCGGCTCCACAATTTCCTTAAAGTCTACATAATCTGGCAAGCCACCCACATTATGATGGGATTTTATGACGGCAGATTTTCCAAGGCCACTCTCAATTACATCCGGGTAAATAGTACCCTGTACTAGGAAGTCCACTGCACCAATTTTCTTGGCCTCTTCCTCAAATACCCGAATAAACTCCTCACCGATAATCTTACGCTTTGCCTCTGGCTCTGTCACGCCCTTAAGCTTTTCATAGAAACGCTCCTGGGCATTTACTCTGATAAAATTCAAATCATAAGGACCATCTGGGCCAAAGACAGCCTCCACCTGATCCCCTTCATCCTTGCGGAGAAGTCCATGATCCACAAATACGCAGGTCAGCTGCTTACCAATAGCCTTTGACATGAGTACAGCTGCCACGGAGGAATCTACGCCACCGGAAAGAGCGCACAGTGCCTTGCCGCTGCCGATTTTCTCCTTAAGCTGTTTAATAGTAGTTGCTACAAAGGAATCCATGCGCCAATCGCCAGCACATTGACAAACCTTGTACACGAAGTTGCTGAGCATCTTGGAGCCCTCAACGGAATGAAGGACCTCAGGATGGAACTGTACTGCATAAATCTTACGCTTCTCATCCTCCATACCAGCTACAGGGCATACAGGAGTATCAGCAGTAATCTCAAAGCCATCAGGGGCCTTGGAAATATAATCGGTATGACTCATCCAGCAGATAGTCTTACTGGAAACACCATCAAATAATTTTGAAGAAGAACTCTTGATAGCAACCTCTGTCTTGCCATACTCACTAACAGGTGCGGTTTCTACCTTGCCCCCCAGAAGATGGGCAATAAGCTGGGAACCATAGCAAATACCCAGAACAGGCACACCCAATTCAAATATTTCAGTGCTAATGGTAGCAGACTCAGGTTTATATACGCTGTTTGGACCGCCGGTAAAAATAATGCCTTTAGGGTTCATTTCCTTAATCTTCCCGATGCTTAAAGTATTAGGGTGAACCTCACAGTATACATTACACTCACGAACACGACGGGCAATCAGCTGATTATACTGACCACCAAAATCCAATACCAGTATCATTTCGTTTGCCAAGAGCTTTAGCCTCCTTCAAAATAAGTCGAAAATATCACAAGTCATTATAACGCAATTGTTCAAATTTTGCCATAGGCAAAATATTCCTATTAGCGTTTCAACGAGGCGGGAAATAATTACTCGCTGCCTGTTATTTGTTTTTTCTCACTTGCAGAAGAATAAGACAGCTTTTTGCCGAGTTATAACATACCATAATAATTAATAAAAGGGACTGCTTTACACAATCCCTTTACAAAAATCTAATTCAGCTTATCCTCTTTATCCTTCGGAATAATCCTCTTTATTACTCAGAATCTTCTTCAGCCCACTCCTGACGATAATCATCAATGGCATCCCTGGCAGCACTGTAATCAAATCCCTTGCCATACATATACTGCTGCATTTTCCGAAAATCTGCCCCAGGCTTAAACCTGCTTCTTACTACCCTGCCTGCCTTTTCAAGCTCCCTGTCATATATGTCATCAGGAATACAGGAACGAACCAGACTGCTGTCATAGCCCTTTTGCATCAGCTTTGCGCAAATCTGCTTCACACTATAGCTGGAGGACTCATAAAGGTATTCAAAACGCCTTCTGCAGCCCGCCTCGTCGTCTATATAGTGTTTGTCCTGAAGCCACTCTATAGTCTCCTTAATCTCATCCTCACTGTATTCCTTTCTTGTGAGCTTTTCCGTAAGCCTTCTTACACTTTGATCGCTTCTGGAGAGTAAATCCACCGCCTTGGCTTTGGCTGATAGTTTAGGCCTGTGTTTGCCGCCAGATTGTCTATTAATCATCACTGCCAGCCTTAGACTTCTTGCTTGGTGAAGTCAGCTTTTGCAATACAGCTTCATCCTTCAGCAGCTCATGAACCTTGCCTTCTATTTCCTCAAATAGCTCCGGCTGATTTCTCAAAATCTCCTTAACAGTGTCCTTACCCTGACCAAGGCGAGTATCATTGTAAGAATACCAGGAGCCGCTCTTCTGGAGGATTTCCAGATCAGCTGCAATATCTATAAGGCTGCTTTCACGGGACACACCTTCACCGTACATAATATCAAACTCAGCAACCTTAAATGGTGGTGCCACCTTATTCTTTACAACCTTGACTCTGGTTCTGTTACCCAATACATTTGTGCCCTGCTTCACCTGGTCATATTTGCGAACATCAAGACGTACGGAAGCATAGAACTTCAATGCGCGGCCACCAGTTGTGACCTCAGGGTTACCATACATAACGCCGACCTTCTCACGAATCTGGTTAATGAATATGGCTGTGGTTCGGGACTTGCTAATAACACCTGTAAGCTTGCGCATTGCCTGGCTCATAAGGCGGGCTAAAAGGCCCACATGGGCATCACCCATTTCGCCTTCAATTTCAGCCTTTGGAACCAGAGCCGCTACGGAATCAACTACGATAATGTCGATGGCACCACTGCGCACCAGAGCTTCAGCAATCTCCAGGGCCTGCTCACCAGTGTCCGGCTGGGAAATCAACAGGTTATCAATATCTACCCCCAGCTTCTTGGCATATACAGGATCTAACGCGTGCTCCGCATCGATGAATGCAGCAATACCACCATTTTTCTGTGCCTCGGCAATCATGTGCAAGGTAACTGTGGTTTTACCGGAGGATTCTGGACCGTAAATCTCAATGATACGCCCACGAGGAATACCACCAACCCCCAGAGCAATATCCAACGGCAGGATACCAGTAGGGATTACCTCCACATTCATATTGTTGGCAGCATCGCCAAGACGCATAATAGCACCCTTGCCATAATCCTTCTCAATCTGCTTCAAGGCACTTTTTAACGCTTCTTCCTTCTCCATTAATTTTAAACTCCCTTCTATATTAACATGATTATTTTTTAGAATATGTATTCGATATTTTCATATCACTGTTAAGTATTATACCAAACAAAAGTTTTTAATACAATACCCATTATTCGGTTGGTATAATTATTGGCCATCTATTTATGATATTTTTATTATACATTATTTAAACTAAAAAATGAAGCTATTAATTATAAATAGCTTCATTTTTATAAGTGATGAATTATACAAACTTTTTGTCGTGTTCTTTCTTTTTCTTCTTGTTCCATCCCACCATATCAGCAAACCGAACAGTGATGATGTAGAAAGAAGGAATGATGAAAATACCGATAAAGGTTGCAAATAACATACCACCAACAACGGCAACACCCATACCATTACGGGCAGCTGCACCGGCACCAGAGGCCACAGCCAATGGCAGACAGCCTATGATAAACGCAAAGGAAGTCATGAGAATCGGGCGAAGTCGAAGTCCGGCCGCTTCAATGGCTGCCTTCAGAGGATTCATCCCCATATCAGCTCGTGCCTTGGCAAATTCCACAATCAAAATCGCATTCTTTGCCGACAAACCAATGAGCATGATTACACCAATCTGCATATATACGCTATTCTGAAGGCCGGCATTAGGACCAACGGTCAGTGTCTCCAGCATACTTATAGCCAACTCGGAGAACAACGCACCAAATATACCTACCGGAACACAGAATATAACGGCAAATGGCACACTCCAGCTTTCATAGAGAGCCGCCAGACAAAGGAATACAAAGATAAGGGCCAAAGCCAATACTCTGCCAGTGGAATCGCCACTCTTGATTTCCTCACGGGCCTGACCGGACCATTCAATGTGATAACCGTTAGGAGCAATTTCATTTACAATTTCTTCCATCGCAGCGATAGCCTGACCAGAAGAATAACCGCTGGCAGCATTACCCTGGAAGGATACTGCCTTGGAGGCATTGAAACGATGTACAATTGAAGGAGCTGTACTCATTTTTGGAGTAAGCAATGACTCCAACGGAATCATTTCATTGGAGCTGTTGCGGACAAACATAAATCGCATGTCATCGGCAGCGGTACGATATGCCTTATCCGCCTGAAGCATAACCTTGTAGCTTCGGCCGAATTCATTAAAGTCATTTATCTGATTACCACCATAGAATACCTGCATGGTATTAAAGATATCAGACAGCTTCACCCCAAGGCTCTTTGCTTTGTCACGGTCAATATCATACTGTACTATAGGAGAATTTACCTTAAAGGTTGAACGGACACCCTGCAACTCAGGACGCTGATTTGCAGCAGCCACAATTTTTTGGGAAACCTCGTTCAATTCTTCATCGGTGTGACCAGACAAATCCTGAAGCTCCATCTGCCAACCACCGACATTACCAAGGCCTGGCAAAGCAGGCATATTGAATGCCACTACCTGAGCTTCCGGAGCCACCTTGGCACCTATGCCAAAGGTTTTATTAATAAGAGCATTAACAGATAAATCAGGTGTGGTTCGTTCATCCCAATTTTTCAAGCCAATAAACATAGTTCCGGCATTGGACTTAGTACCAAAGGAGAAAATATCAAAACCAGTAATGGAAATTACATTATTAATGCCTTCCATTCCCCTAACAGCGCTTGATACATTATCCATGGTAATAGCCGTCTGATTAATTGATGTGCCTTCTGGCAAGGAAACAGAAACTGCATAATATCCCTGGTCCTCATCAGGAACGAAGGTACTAGGAACTATCTTATAAAGAAGTCCAGTAAGCCCCGTTATAACAACGATGAGAATAACTGCATACTTTGCATTACCGATAAACCAGCCAACTACTCCCTGATAGCTGATACGAATTTCATTGAACTTATCATTAAACTTTTTAAAGAACCGGTCTAATATATTACTATCCTTTTCCTTCTTGGCATCATAATCCACAGGCTTAAGAATCATAGCACATAAAGCCGGGGTAAGAGTCAACGCCACAAAGGCCGACAAGGCCATAGAAATTGCAATGGTCAAGGCGAACTGACGATACAGCACGCCCATCATACCACCCAGGAAAGCAACCGGTATGAAAACGGCGGCCAATACAAAGGCAATGGCTACTACAGGCCCCTGTACCTCATCCATGGCCCGTTCCGTAGCGTCAATTGGAGTCAGTCCTGTACTCATGTGATGCTCTACGTTCTCAATAACAACGATAGCATCATCAACTACCAGACCTATGGCCAATACCATAGCAAACAGTGTCAGAGTATTAATGGAAAAGCCCAAAATTATAAAGGCGATAAATGTACCGATAAGAGATACAGGAACAGCCAATAACGGTATCAAGGTTGCCCGCCAGTTCTGAAGGAATATAAATACGACCAATACTACCAGTAAAAGAGCCTCTACGAAGGTCTCAACAACCTCCTTGATGGAGGAACCGATAAAGTCTGTGGTATCTACGATATACTGCAGCTTTAAATCAGGTGGGAAGTTCTTTTCCGCTTCTTCCAAAATCTTGCGTACTTCAGCTACAGTAGTCATGGTATTGGCATCTTCTGTCAGCTGTATACCAAAGGCAACCGTATTAGGAGCACCATTCATATTGGAGAAAACCGCATACTGCTTGGCACCCTTCTCTACCCGGGCCACATCCTTCAGACGCACCATGGAACCATTTTTATCCCTCTTGATTACGATGTTACCGAATTCTTCAGAAGTAACCAATCTACCGTCAATTTTACCGGTAAACTGCTTTTCCTGTTGGTCACGGATTGGCAAAGCACCTACTGTACCAGCAGGAGCCTGAAGATTCTGCTCATTAATCGCATCGGTTACATCGCTTACAGTTATATTCAGCTCCGCCAAACGATCCGGATTCAACCAAATACGCAGGGCATGGTCAGCACCAAAGGCCTGTACTGAGCCTACACCGTCAACTCGTTTGATTCTATCAATCAAATAAATATCTGAATAGTTTTTAATCCATGTACTGTCAAAGGTTCCTTCAGGAGATACCAGGGCCGCCATAAGGGCCATGGTATTTGAAGCTTTAGATGTTACAACACCTACTGTTTTTACAGTATCAGGCAATGTTGGATTTGCAACAGCTACAGCATTCTGTACCTTTACAGCATCCATGTCGCCATCAGTACCCAATTCAAATACAACAGACAATGAATAATAACCGGAATCAGAAGCGTTGGAATTCATATAATCCATGCCCTGAACGCCATTAACCTGCTGCTCAATAATCTGGGCGACTGTCTCATTTACTACCTTGGCATTTGCACCAGTATAAGTTGTACTTACCGATACAGTTGGCGGTGCAATCTGCGGATATTGGGCAATAGGAAGCTGAAAAGCAGAAATCAAACCACCAATAACAATAATAAGGGATATAACTATCGCAAATATTGGTCTATGTATGAAAAATTTAGACACCAGTCTACCCCCTTATTCGTGCTTTTCTACAAATGAGAAGCCCATGTCATCCGCAGAAACCGTAGTAACTGCCATCTCTACACCCTCAGTAAGATTTGTGAGTCCCTCAACCACAACCTGCTCGCTGCCGTTAAGACCACTCTTAATTACATAATAACTTCCTACACTTTCACCCAGCTCTACAGGAACAACAACAGACTTATTGCCCTCGCCAACTATGATAACGAAGGATTTACCCAAAAGCTGCTGTACGGAACGCTGAGGAACCAAAATGGCATCCTTGATGGTATCACCCACCAGACGGGCACGGGCAAACATGCCTGGAATCAGGACTCCACTGGAATTATCGAACTGTGCCTTGAGCATAAGGGAAGATGTGCTGCCCTCCATCGCACGGTCAACTGCAACAACATTGCCAAGGCCAGGATACTCCTTGCCATCAGAAAGGACAATGCGAACATTTTTGGTTGGCAGAGCCTGACCAGGAACTACAGAATTATCAACATATTTAAGGTACTCAGCCTCACTGACACTGAACTGCACCATCATAGGATTGCTGGTGCCAATAGTAACCAGGGCTGTAGTACCGGCAGAAGCATAAGTACCTACTGCCACATCATCAACAGATAGCTTTCCGCTCATTGGAGCATAAACTACTGTATCATCAAGATTCTGCTGTGCTGTCTGCACCAGTGCTTCCATAGCGGAAACATTTGCTGCAAGGGCATTCACCTGAGCCTGCTGATTGGTCAAAACCTGCTCAGAAATAGCCTCAGCAGCAAAAAGCTGCTGATCTCTTGCCAAATCGACTTTGGCGTTATTAAGATTAGCCTGGGCCTGAGCGAGATTAGCCTGAGCATTCAAAAGCGCAGCCTGATATGTTCTGGAGTCTATTCTGTACAAAGCCTGACCAGCCTGAACCAGGTCACCACCCTTAATGTACTTTTCTACAATAGTACCGGAAACCTTGGAAGTCACCTTGGTGGTGTCCTTGCCAATAACATTACCCGGATATTCCAAAGTAACAGGGGTATCACGCTTAATAACATTCATAGCCTTAACCTGAGGTGCCCCCCCACCCTGGCGCTGGCCAGCCATCTGTGACATAAGGAACATGTAGCCGCCTATAACTGCTGCAATAACAGCAACGACACATATTACAATACCTTTTTTGGATAACAAGTCATATTCCTCCTCATATGAATAATAAAAAATTGTGTAACAACATTTAAAAACAACATTAAAAAAACGAACTTCCGCTATAATATGCTACAGCAGAAGAAAAACATTGTCAACGCAAACTAGGTACGAACTATACACTTTATATAACTCGTACCCAGTCTTACCAGCTTATTATATGTTTTTTTCAGATGTATACGGTTAGAATAAGATTAAATTTTGATTAGAATTCAATAACTTCAAGATCATCAGGAACAAAAACATTGCCATCAAAATACTGCTTTGCTTCTGCCGTATATGCAGCTTTGCGAGTATCTATTGTCTTGTCCTCAGTATGATAGAGAATCAGGTTTTTAACTTCAAGGCTCTTGGCCAGTTCAGCAGCCTCCTTGCAGGTGCTGTGATGTTTCTCATAAGGCTTGAAGATCTCCCTGTCCTCATATTTACAGAAGGCCTCTGAAAGCATCCAATCAGAGCCCTTTGCATATTCCTCACAGCCTTCACTAAATGGCTCATCCCCCAGACAGGTCATCAGAAGATTATCCTCCTTGAACTGGAGCTGATAGCCAAACTGTTTAGCCTTTGTGGAATAAATATCAAATACATTAATGTCAAAATTAGGAAGCTCAATAACCTGACCATCCCAAATCTCATGAATAATAATATCATCGCCAATGTGCTCAAAATCCTTGCGCTTCAGCATCATTTCACACATGCTTAGAAGGATATCCTTCACCTCATCATGGCAATAAACATGAAACTCACCATCATATTTACTGCTGTTCATCAATGAAGCAATCTTTCTGATAACCCAAACTGCACCCATAATATGATCAGTATGGGCATGAGTAATATACATGTGGTGAAGCTTATTATAGTCCGCTCCTGCCATCTCCAGCTGACGAAGTATTCCGTTACCGCCACCGGCATCAGTCAAAAACAGCTGCCCATCTGACGTCTCAATCAGAAAACAGGTGTTAAATACCTTGGTAACCATGGCATTGCCAGTACCTAAAAAAATAAGCCTCCTCATATTATTACCTCCCATAATGCAATATATTAGAATAATCGCTCATACAGAAACACTTAACCTTGTCCTCTCACCTCTAATAATAAAGGACTGTTGCCAATAACGCAACAGTCCTTTAATTATTTATTCATTTTTTCTAGAGCCTGCTTGGCAGCCTGCTGTTCGGCGGCCTTCTTGCTTGGGCCAGTTCCAATTCCTAAAACTTCATCATTAAGCCTTACTTCAAATTTAAACACTTTAGCGTGATCAGGTCCATCAGAACCAATCATGCAGTAGGAAATTTTATTTTCTCCATGTCGCTGAACCAGCTCCTGCAGCATTGTTTTATAATCCTTCACTGTGGATACGCCATTCTCCACCTGTTCAAGGTGTTCCTCCAACTGACGGATGACGTAGGCCTGGGCACATGCCCAGCCTTGGTCCATATAAATTGCCCCAATTACTGCTTCAAAGGCATCCTCCAAAATAGAGGCCCTTTTCCGGCCACCGGAGCTTTGTTCTCCATGCCCCAAAAGCAGATAATCACCCAGATTAAGCTCAGCTGCACGACTGGAAAGACTTGCTTCACAAACGACAGCGGCCCTGGATTTAGTAAGATCTCCCTCAGGAAGTTCTGGGAAATGTTTAAAAAGATAGGTGCTGATAGCAAGCTCCAGCACCGCATCTCCTAAAAACTCCAAGCGTTCATTATGCTCTACACGAATGCGAGACTCATTTGCATAAGAGGTGTGGGTAAGGGCCTGATGAAGCCAACCGATGTGCCTAAAGCGCACACCCAGCTGGCAGGCAAGTCCTTCCAAGCGCCTCCTGCGTTCTGCAGTCACACGCTCAACCATAATAAATCACTCAACTTCTTACTTAGAATATTTTTTTAATACAATACAAGCATTATGTCCGCCAAAGCCAAGATTATTGGACAATGCAGCGCGGACAGTTTTTGCCTTTGCCTTGTTAGGTACATAATCGAGATCCAAGCCCTCGTCCGGAGTCTCATAATTAATGGTAGGTGGAAGCATATCATTCTCAACAGCCAAAGCAGTTGCAATACACTCAATACCACCGGCAGCACCAAGAAGATGACCGGTCATGGACTTAATAGAGCTTACGGAAACATCCTTTGCATGCTCGCCCCAAACAGTCTTGATTGCCTCAGTCTCAGTAAGATCATTGAGATGAGTGGAAGTACCATGAGCATTGATATAATCAACCTCAGATGGGTCAAGTCCTGCATCCTCAAGAGCCTTTGCCATGCACTTGGCAGCCTGGACACCATGTGGAGCCGGGGAAGTAATATGATAAGCATCAGAGTTTGCACCATAACCTACGATTTCAGCGTAAATATGAGCACCGCGCTTCTCAGCATGCTCTAAAGTTTCCATAACAATAATGCCTGCACCTTCACCCATGATGAAACCACTGCGGTTAGCATCAAATGGTCTGGAAGCATGTGCCGGGTCATCATTGTGATCAGTACACAGAGCCTTCATGGAGCAGAAACCAGCTACTGCAGCCTGAGAAATACTGGCCTCAGTACCACCGGCAACCATAACATCAGCCTCACCACGCTGAAGAACGCGGAAAGCATCACCAATGTTGTTTGTACCAGTCGCACAGGCAGTAACAACACAGCTGCTTGGTCCCTTCAAGCCAAGGGCAATAGAAACATGACCTGCCGCCATGTTACCAATCATCATTGGAATAAAGAAAGGACTGATTTTGCTAGGTCCCTTATCAAACAGCTTCTCATACTGGCTGTGCATGGTTTCAATACCACCAATACCACTACCTACAAAGGTACCGATACGGTCGCAATCCTCAGCCTCAAGAGCAAGCTTTGCATCCTCAACAGCCATCTTTGCTGCAGCAACTGCAAACTGGGCATAGCGATCAATACGCTTAGCCTCTTTCTTGTCCATGTAATCAGCAGGATCAAAATCTTTTACCTCGCCGGCAATCTGGGATTTGTACTCAGAAGCATCAAAACGAGTAATTTTATCAATTCCGTTTTTGCCTTCCAGCAGGGACTTCCAAAATACATCCTTGCCAGTACCAACTGGGCTGATTACGCCAAGGCCGGTAATTACAACGCGATTAGACAAAATTAACACCTCACAATTCAATTAATAGCAGCAAGTTCTGCCTTAAGCTGCTGGAAAATTTCTTCTACAGTCAATATCTTATCTATAGTCGGTAAATATTCACCAGTAAACACAAGACCTGTTTCAACATCCCCCTGCTGAGCACGGCTAAGGGCTCGGATAATACAGAAGTTATGCTTGCAAGCCTTAAGACAGTTATCGCATTTGGTTGGTGGTACAGGACCATCCATGATTCTGGCAGCCCACGGATTTCGAACTGCACGGCCTGGCAAACCTACTGGACTATGGATAACCACAACATCCTCTGGCTTTGCCTTTAAATAATATTCTTTCAAGGCTGGGGCACTGTTAGCCTCAACACTGGCAGCAAAGCGGGAGCCCATCTGGACACCACTTACACCCATTTTTATTAAATCAGCAATATCCTGGCCATGGAGGACACCACCTGCAGCAATTACAGGAATGTCCACAGCATCAACGATATCAGGAATGATTGTCTTGATAGACTGATCAGTTCCAAGATGACCGCCTGCCTCCTTGCCTTCAACTATAATAGCTGCAGCACCAAGACGCTGAGAAATTTTCGCTAATTTTACTGATGATACAATTGGAACAACTGGAGTTCCGGATTTCTGGCCAATGCCAAATATATCACGGGAAAAGCCTGCACCAGCAACCACAAGGTCAATACCTTCATCAATAGCTGTGTTTACGATCTCTGCAAATTTTTTTGCGGCAAACATGATATTGATACCGATAATTCCCTTTGACAGTGCACGGGCCATCCTGATCTCATAACGAAGCTCATCATTGGTCATGCCAGATGCAGCAATCAGGCCGATACCGCCCTGATTTGCAACGGCTGCAGCCAGTCTGCCAGTAGATAAACGTATCGCCATGCCGCCTTGAATAATTGGCATCTTTGCAATTTTATCGCCAATTTTAAGTTCAGGAAGCTTCAAAATTACTCCTCCATTCATGGGGCAGAACTTACCTTCTTTAGAAAATCCCGCGAAGTAACTTCACGGGACTTTCTTAAAGGTAAGACGCAAAAAGCTTATTTGTTCTGGTCAATGAAAGTTACAACGTCCTGAACGGTCTTAATCTTTTCAGCTGCGCTATCTGGAATTTCGATGCCGAACTCCTCCTCAAAAGCCATGATGAGCTCAACAATATCAAGAGAATCAGCGCCTAAATCATCGATAAAAGTGGACTCGATTGCAACATCATCAGCATCTACACTTAACTGATCAACAACGATATCTCTTACTTTCTCAAAAGTAGACATGTATGGTTCACCTCCTCAAACAAGTTTCATCTATAGACTATGTTACATAACCATGCCGCCATCAACATTGATGACCTGGCCAGTAACATAAGATGCATTATCAGACACCAGGAACAGAACTGCATTGGCAACATCCTCCGGTGTGCCAACTCTGCCCAATGGAATACCAGCTACCATGGCCTCACGAACATTCTCTGGAAGAACGGAGGTCATGTCGGTATCTATATAGCCTGGTGCTACCATGTTCACGGTAATGCCACGGGAAGCAAGCTCCTTTGCCATGGTCTTGGAAAAACCAATAACACCAGCTTTGGCTGCAGAATAGTTCGCCTGACCGGCATTACCAGTAAGGCCAACAACAGAAGCCATATTTACAATGCGGCCTGCCCGCTTTTTCATCATAAGCTTGGAAACAGCCTTGGTGCAGTAGAATACACCCTTAAGGTTAGTATTAATAACTGCATCCCAATCCTCTTCCTTCATTCTCATGAGAAGGCCATCACGGGTAATACCGGCATTATTGACGAGAATATCAATTCCACCGAATGTATCAACTACTTCCTTAATCATAGCATCAACAGACTCACCGTTGGACACATCGGCCTGTACAATCATAGCCTTGCCGCCAGCTGCTTCAATAATGGACTTAACCTCTTCAGCAGCCTTTGCGTTACCTGCATAATTAATAGCAACAGCAGCGCCCTCAGCTGCCAGCTTGATTGCAATGGCACGGCCTATACCGCGGGAACCGCCCGTAACAAGGGCAGACTTTCCATCTAAAAGCATATTAGCGAACCTCCTTGAAATAGTCAAGCGTTTTTTCTAATGACTCAACATCTTCAACATTAAGGCTCTTAATGGCCTTATCGATTCTACGATTGAAGCCACAGAGGGTCTTACCAGGGCCTGCCTCCAAGAGAGTATCAGCACCAAATGCCTGCATCTGGGCTACACAATCCTCCCAAAGAACCGGACTTGCAGCCTGGGCTACCAAAGCTGTCTTAATCTCATCAGCATTGGTAAGAATATGGGCATTAACATTTACTACTACAGGAATCTTGGCATTGGACATGGTAACCTTATCAAGCTCTACAGCGAGCTTCTCAGCTGCCGGCTTCATGAGAGTGCTATGGAATGGAGCACTTACTGGCAAAATAACAGCCTTCTTGGCACCTGCTTCCTTCAGCTTCTCAACAGCCTTCTCCACGCCTAAGGTTGCACCAGCAATAACGGTCTGACCAGGGCAGTTCAGATTAACCGCCTGTACAGGGCTCTCAGCGTTGATGGTCTCACAGATTTCAATAATCTTGTCACGATCAACACCAATAATAGCTGCCATACCGCCTTCACCTACCGGAACAGCCTCCTGCATGAACTCGCCACGCTTATGAACCAAAGCAACAGCATCCTGGAACTTCAGTACACCAGCAGCAACCAAAGCGGAATACTCACCCAAAGAATGACCGCCAGTAATATCAGGCTGAACGCCATTTTCCTTCAGAATTTCATTTGCAATACAGCTAATGGTAAGAATTGCTGGCTGAGTATTTGCAGTCAGCTTCAAATCTTCCTCAGGGCCCTCGAAGCACATCTTCATTATGGAATATCCAAGTGCCTCATCAGCCTCTTTAAAGAGCTTCTTTGCCACATCGTAGTGATCATAGAAGTCCTTACCCATACCAACCTTCTGGGCACCCTGTCCAGGGAAAACAAAAGCAAGTTTACTCATTTTATATTCTCCATACTATTACATTATCATATTATTTTGAAAAAGCCACAACTCTGTCTCTTGCAGCTGCAAGACCGGAAACAAGTTCTTCAATAATAACAGCAACTGGCTTAATTTCATCCAGCATACCGGAAATCTGACCAATCATAACAGAACCATTTTCAACATCGCCCTTATGGGTTGCCAGGTTCAGACGTCCTGCACCAAACTTTTCCAGCTCCTCCACAGGAGTCTGCTTAGCCTCAAGCTCCGCGTACTCACGGGTCATCTTGTTGCTGAGAACTCGTACAGGATGACCAGTAGAACGACCAGTAACCACAGTGGAACGATCCTTTGCCTTCAGCACGAGATTCTTGTAGTTTTCATGGGCAATACACTCCTCAGATACTACAAATCGGGTACCCATCTGAACGCCGGAAGCCCCAAGAGCAATCGCTGCAGTAATTCCACGGGAATCACCAATACCACCAGCAGCAATAACTGGTACATCAACAGCATCTACCACCTGTGGTACCAAAGCCATAGTGGTAATATCACCGATGTGGCCACCAGACTCAGTACCCTCGGCAATAACTGCATCAACCCCGGAACGAACCAAACGCTTTGCAAGTGCTACAGATGCAACTACCGGGATAACCTTGGTGCCAACCTCTTTAAGATCTGGCAAATATTCAGCAGGGTTACCCGCACCAGTTGTTACAACAGCTACACGCTCGTCCACAACTACCTGCATAACCTCCTTAACAAAAGGAGACATGAGCATTATATTTACACCAAATGGCTTATCAGTCCATTTTTTGGCCTTCTGAATCTCTGCTCTCAAAATATCCGGAGGCATGTGACCTGCGCCAATAATACCAAGACCGCCTGCATTTGATACTGCGGATGCCAGCTCCGCTGTACCAATCCATGCCATGCCGCCCTGAAAAATAGGGTACTTGATATTCAATAACTTACAAATTGGATTTTCCTCAAACATGTTAATCCTCCTTAGACCATCTGATTATGCATGATGCCCAGGTCAGGCCAGCGCCAAAACCAGACAGTGCTATTATATCGCCTTTTTTAAAGCGCTTCTCAGCAGCAGCTTCGGCCAATGCTATTGGAATACAAGCCGCTGACATATTTCCATATTTCTGAACGGTTAATATCACCTTATCCATAGGCATTGCCAATCTCTTGGCTGCGGATTGAATAATTCTGATATTAGCTTGATGAGGTATCAGCCAATCAATCTGCTCCTGTGGCATATCAATCTTTTCCAGGGAATGCTTCACAGTATTTCCCATAGCCTTAACGGCAAACTTAAAGACTTCCTTGCCATTCATGTGAATCAGATTGAGCCGCTGATCTATTGTTTCCTTGCTGACAGGTAAACGGCTACCACTGGAAGGAATCTGAATTGCATCCCCGCCGGAGCCATCACTGCCCAGGTCAAAGCTAAGAATACCATAGCCATCCTCAACTTGTCCCAGAACTGCCGCACCTGCTCCATCACCGAAAAGTACACATGTGTTACGGTCTTCCCAGTTAATATACTTTGAAAGGGTTTCCGCGCCAACAACCAAAGCCTTTTTATAGGCACCAGTCTCGATAAACTGAGCTGCTACACTAAGCCCATAAGCAAAGCCGGAGCAAGCTGCTGATAAATCAAAGGCAGCTGCTTTCTTGGCACCTAAGCGTGTCTGGAGCATACAAGCTGTGGACGGAATAATTCTATCGGAGGTAAGAGTGCATACAATAATAAGGTCAAGCTCCTCCGGAGACACTCCGGCATCGGCCAAGGCCTGTTCTGCTGCCTTCATGGACAAATCAGAGGTTGCCTCATCATCGGCTGCTATGCGACGCTCCTTAATACCAGTGCGTTCCGTAATCCACTCATCACTTGTATCTACAATTTTTGATAAATCATCATTAGTTAAAATTTTCTCTGGAACATAAAAACCTGTTCCCAAGATGCCTGCATTATTTTTCTTCATCGTTGTCATCCGCCAGCATCTCCTCCTTCTCTATGCTATCTCTAATGCGGTCAACCACATTATTTTTAACATATTCGTTGGCAACGTTAATTGCACTGCAAATTGACTTTGCATTGGAAGAACCATGGCATATTATACAGCAGCCATTAACACCAAGTAAAGGTGCGCCACCATACTCTGTAACATCAAGTCGTTTCCCCAGCTTTTTAAGTGCAGGCATAACAAGCACCGCACCAAGCTTGGCAAAAATACCACCATTTTTAATGGCATCCTTAATTAAATCCAATAATGTTACTGCCAAACCCTCAGCAAATTTTAACACAATATTTCCAACAAATCCATCGCAAATTACAACATCTGCCATTCCCGTAGGAATATCGCGTCCTTCAACATTTCCGATGAAATTTATGGAATTCATGCCCTTAAGCATTGGGTATGTAGTCTGGACTTTTTTATTTCCCTTGGTTTCCTCTTCACCTACGTTGAGAAGCCCTACCTTAGGATTATCTATACCATATACATACTGACTATAAATGGAACCCATAAGAGCCATCTCTGTAAGGTCCTTTGGCTTACTGTCAACAATTGCACCAGAATCCAAAAGGAGCACAAGGCCGTCCTTTGTGGGAAGCGGAGTAGCTATAGACGGCTTGTCCACTCCCTTAATTGTACGAAGAAACAGGGTGGCTGCTGTAGTTGCAGCACCAGTACTGCCAGCTGACAGTACCGCATCACATTCACCAGTTTTAACCAGCTTAGTTGCCACCACCAGACTGGAGTCCTTCTTTTTTCTGACAGCCTCCACAGGGTGCTCTCCCATTTCAATAACCTCGGTGGTATGGTGAATAGTCAATCTATCGAGATTCTGAGCATTATTGGCCTTTAGCTCAGCTTCTATTTTTCCCTGGTCACCTACCAGGACTATTTCACAGTCATATTTTTTTACGGCCTCAATTGCCCCCATGACTATCTGCTTTGGAGCGTAATCACCGCCCATTGCATCAACTGCAAGTTTCAATTTTGAGCCTCCTATTAACTCTCAGTCAACGAAACCACAATGAATTTTGCCCGGAAAACTTCTTCCCTGTCATTTCTGGTCTTGACCCAGACAAAGAATTTATTGCTGCGCTGACGAATAATTTCCGCTTTGGCAACAAGCATCTCCCCCAGCTTAACGGGAACCTTATGCTTGATATTGGCCACACCGGTCAACGCCATTGGTGCGTTAATTACAGCCACAGCCAATGAACTGGCTTGGGCAAAAATATAATGCCCCTTGGCAATCTGGTTTTTGGAAAACACCATATCCTCAGTAATCTTCAAAAGAGATATCCCGGAACGTCCGGGCTGAAGATCTATAAGTTCACCTACCAGATCATCCTTTTCAATAGTGGTTACTTTTTCACGAGCCTCTTCTGCTACCCTGCGGATACGCTCACGCACCTCAGGAATGCCCAGCTCCATACGGTCCAGCCTTATAGTCTGGATACTTACCTCTAAAAGCTTGGCCAATTCTTCATCCGTGAGAAAAGGTTTTTCGCTGACCTGACGCATTAAGAGTGTATGTCTTTCTTTCTTTTTTACCCGCGCCATTGTACTCACCTTTAAAACAACATAACCATCATATCACAAAAATCATTTCATTCCAAACAATACAAATTGTCAGGTTAACAAATGAATTAATCCCTAAAAACATCAATCCCTTTGGTAATCTGACACTTCATAAGCGGTTGAAATAACCGTGAATTACAAAAATTAGTACCAAGTCCTACTAACTGCTTATGATTATATTCATTTTCCAATGAAAAGGCAAGAAAAATATTATCAACTACTAAATGTTTGAATTGTGTGTATAATTAAAACATTTACCAAGAAAAAATTAAAAATGAGCAGGCCCTGAAGCCTGCTCATTCAGCAGTCAATTATTCAGCTGCGGAAATAACTTCCTTGCCATCATAGTAACCACACTCTGTGCAAACATGATGAGGCATCTTTGGCTCGTGGCACTGTGGGCACTCTACGAAACCAGGAACCTCTAACTTCCAGTTGGCACGACGGGAATCACGACGAGCCTTAGACATTTTACGCTTTGGTACTGCCATTTCAGGATACACCTCCTTAACGAAACATTCACTAATGAATAGAATTATTTCTTAATCAATAATTGCTGCAATGCCGCCAGTCTTGGGTCAATAACAGTACGGTCACAGCCACAATCGCCATGATTGAGGTTTGCGCCACACTTAAGGCACAGACCGCGACAATCAGCGTTGCATATATTATTTAACGGCTGGTCAGACAAGAGTACATCCCTAATCATAGGAGATATATCCACCTGCTCGCCATCAAAATAATTCACATCTTGGTCATCTTCAGCATAACCCTGGCCTCTTTTCTGATAGGCCTCATCAAAATCATGAACCTGCTGCTGGGAGGACTGCTCCAAACAACGGTCACAGACAAATGACTTGGTACAGGAAATTTGGCCACTCACACGATATCCCCTGCCTGTAGCCACGAACTCACCCTTGACAACAATATCGCCATCAAAACTGTAGTTTTCGTGAACGGCATCCAGCTCCTGAGCATTGGAAACAAACTCAAAAGATACCGGGGAACCAAGGTTTTCATTGGCTTCAATTATATTAATTTTCATCATATAGATATCAACCTCATTTATTATAGCGACAGCTATATTGTTTGTCAAGAGAATTCCCTTGACAAAAACAATTAAAGATTCTCCAGCATCTCAACAGCCTTTGCTGCAGCTTCCGCCTTGGTAGCATTTACCATTTCACCATTGCGGCGAATCTTTAATTCTATGGAATCCTCCTCTACGGCTTTCGGACCTACAGTAATACGCAGTGGATAACCAATCAGATCAGCATCCTTGAACTTGACGCCAGCACGATCCTTGCGGTCATCCAAAAGAACATCCACACCCTTGGTCTTCAGTTCCTCGTAAATATCCTCAGCTATCTTTAACTGATCTTCATTTTTGGCATTAATAGGAACGATTACAACCTCAAATGGAGCAATGGCTTTTGGCCAAATAATACCATTTTCGTCGTTATTCTGCTCAATGGCAGCAGCCATAGTACGGCTTACACCAATTCCGTAGCAGCCCATAACCAAAGGCTTCTCTTTGCCATTTTCATCAAGGAAGGTTGCGTGCAGGGACTGGGAATACTTGGTACCCAAGGTAAACACCTGACCAGCCTCGATACCACGGGTCATCTTTACAGGGGCACCACAATGAGGACAGGCATCTCCTTCCTTAATCATACGGATATCAGCTACAATAACATCCTTGAAATCGCGCTTAGGATTTACATTAATGTAGTGCTTGTCCTTTTCATTTGCACCGGCACAGGCATTGAACATTTCCATAACAGTGGCATCCACCACCACTTTGGTACCTTCCTTTAAGCCTATAGGGCTCATAAAGCCTGGTACACCACCGGCGGCAATTATGGATTCATCTGTTGCCATGTGAAGCTCAATGGAATCCTCAAAGAGATTTACAACCTTAACATCATTAACATCATGATCACCACGAACAAAGGCCAAAATAAGTTCATCCTTATCATCCTGGAATGCAACGGCCTTAATGGTCTTTTCCAAAGGAAGGTGCAGGCACTCTGCCACAAGCTCAATAGTATGGGCATCAGGAGTGGAAACCTTATCCAGCTCCTTCATGGCTTCCTCGGTGGCCTTAATTACAGTAAGCTCTGCCTTTTCGTCAGAGGCGGCATAATCACACTTGGTGCAATATGCGATATTGGACTCACCAGCCTCAGCCAACACAGTGAACTCATGGGAATGACCACCGCCAATAGCACCGTTATCAGCCTCTACAGGACGGAACTCCAACCCCATACGGCTAAAGATGCGGGTGTAAGCATCATACATAATCTTATATGACTTATCCATTCCCTCCTCGTCCTTATCAAAGGAATAAAGGTCCTTCATGATAAACTCACGGCCACGCATCAGGCCAAAGCGAGGGCGAATCTCGTCACGGTATTTGTTCTGTATCTGATATAGCATAAGAGGAAGCTGCTTGTAGGAGCGAACCTCATCACGAATAAGGGTAGTAACCATTTCCTCATGGGTTGGTCCAAGGCAGAACTCCCGGCCATGACGGTCAGAAACTCTGAACATTTCTTCTCCATATACTGACCAGCGACCAGTCTCTTTCCAGATTTCAGAAGGCTGTACGATTGGCATGGCAATTTCCTGACCACCGGCTGCATCCATTTCTTCCCGAATAATCTGCATAATTTTCTTAAGACTTCTCCAAGCCAATGGCATATATGTATAGAGGCCTCCAGCGGCCTTTCTTATCATACCAGCCCTAAGCATAAGCTGATGGCTCTTTACCTCTGCCTCTGCTGGTGTTTCTCTTAATGTTGGTGCATAAAGTCTTGTTGCGCGCACTATCTTAGCCCTCCTGTAAAATATTATCTATTTCCTTGAATAATTCCTCAACCAGTTCAGTTTCCTTCACCTTGCGAATTATTTCACCTTTTCTGAATACCAGGCCTTCGCCGTTACCGCCGGCGATTCCCACGTCAGCACCCTTTGCCTCTCCTGGGCCATTAACCACGCAGCCCATTACAGCCACGGAAATCGGCGTAGTAATTCCCTGCAGTCTTTTATCAACCTCGTCTGCAATACCAGCCAAATCGATGCTGGTGCGTCCACAGGTTGGGCAAGAAATAAGTGTTGGACCATATTCTCTCATACCGAGGGATTTAAGGATTTCATTGGCCACCTTAACCTCCACCACAGGATCACCAGTAAGGGAAATGCGGAAGGTATCACCAATGCCCTGAGCCAACAAAGCTCCAATACCTACGGCTGATTTTATCATGCCGGTACGGGCAGTACCGGCCTCGGTAATTCCCAAGTGCAGCGGGTAATCTACAGTTTCCGACATAAGCTGATAAGCAGCTAAAGTCAATGGTACATCATGGGCTTTTAAGGAAATCTTCATATCATAAAAATCCTGTGCCTCCAATATGCGGACATGTTCCATCGCTGATTCTACCAAGGCCTCCGCCGTTACGCCACCGTATTTGGCCAACAGCCTTTTGTCCAAGGAACCGGCATTAACACCAATGCGAATAGGAATATTATGTAGCTTAGCTTCAGCTACAACCGCTTTAACATTGGCTTCTCCGCCAATATTTCCAGGGTTCAGCCTAAGGGCTGAAATTCCCTGATTAATTGCTTCCAAAGCCAAACGATAATCAAAATGTATATCCGCCACCAATGGCACATTTACCTTTTTAATGATATTCCCCAGATTGAGGGCTGCATCCATATCAGGCACTGCCAAACGGACAATATCACAGCCTGCTGCCTGCAGGGCGTTAATCTGAGCCACGGTAGACTCAGTATCCGTAGTTTTTGTGTTGGTCATTGACTGAACGGAGATGGGAGCCCCGCCACCAATAGCCACATTGCCAATATGAATCTGTCTTGTTTCTTTACGCTTTATCACTGAAAATCCCTCCATTATCTGGTTACATCATTGAATGTAGCGAAAATCATAAGACTTATAAGAAGTACCACGCCCACAGTCTGGATATAGTACATTACCTGCTTGCTCATCTGCTTGCCACGTACGGCTTCAATACATAGTGTCACAAAATGACCGCCATCAAGAGCTGGAACGGGGAGCAAATTAACGATACCAAGATTGAGACTTAAAAATGCTGCAAAATTAAGTAATGGAATAAATCCATGCTGAGCCACCTCACCGGCCATCTGAGCCACGCCAATAGGACCAGAAAGCTCTGCAGAAGCCCCCTCCTGAGTAAACAGCAATACCAGGGCACCTAACATACTCTTTATAATAGTTACTGTTTTTTCCACGGAAAGACTGGCTGCTTCCCCAATGGTAACATTTTGAGTCACAAGAGTACCCTGAATACCAATTACAACGCGCTTTGTAGCTTCATCCTCCATAGGAATCACAGTGGTTTTCCCGATATCTTCACCACGCTGGTAGGTAACCTCATAGGGCTTGCCTGCTCCGTCGCTAAGCAGAGTTGATATATCCTTCCACTCTGTTACCTGCTGTCCATTAATGGTGATAATTTTATCCCCTGCCATCAATCCTGCCGATTCTGCAGGAGCCCCTGTCATCACTCCCCCTACAATAGGCTCTGTATTGGGAGCCTGAATGCCGGCAAAAGCAAAAATCAAAAAAAACAGTACAACCGGCAACACAAAGTTCATAAATGAACCAGCCAAAATAACAATCATACGGGCCCAAACAGGTCGTCTGTAATATGCCCTTTCCCCTGCATCATTTTCTTCCTCATCAAGGTCCATACCAGCAATTTTGTTATAGCCACCCAAAGGGATTGCCCTAATAGCGTAGAGGGTTTCCCCTTTTCTCCAGTCCAACAGCTTCGGGCCAAAGCCAATGGCAAATTCATCAACCCGCATACCAGTCATCTTGGCGGTAACAAAATGCCCCCACTCATGGACCAGCACAAGAAGCCCAAATACAAATACCGCAGATACTATAGTCAATAACATAATATATACTCCCTTTATAATTTCGACAGTTCCTGGCGGGTAATCTCACGGGCCCACTTATCAGCCTCAAGGAGCTGCTCCAAAGTAGGATTATAGACAACCTCAGCCTTATTTATGGCATTTTCGATAAGATCATAGATTTTAAGGAAACCAGCCTTACCCTTTAAAAAGGCCTCCACTGCTACCTCGTTGGCTGCATTCATAACACAAGGCATAGTACCACCGGTTTTACCAGCCTCGAAAGCCAGCTTCAAGCCACGGAACGTATCCATATCGGGCTTTTCAAAGGTGAGCTTACCCAACTCGTAAAAATCAACCCTTGGAAA
>DFHJ01000069.1 GCA_002372665.1 Anaerovibrio lipolyticus | reverse complement strand
TCGCCCTTACAGGACTTGTTTAGCGTCGCTCAAACAAGTAATTTTTCCTACTAAAACATAGGTAAGATAAGAAAAAATTCCTTAACGCTCTGGTTTCAACTGCTCCAGGCAATCGCCTCACCTATTCTCACCTATTATTTTCTAACCAAAACAAAAGCTAGGGTATGTAGCACATATTTGTACTGCATTTACCCTAGCTTTTTTGCTCTAATTTTATGCTGCTTTAAATTAAGCTTTTCTTTGCATAATCCGTGGACTCCAGATTCAAATCTACCTTTTCGCCCCTCTTCTCCCGAACTGCTACCCGCTCCTCATAATCGAAGCATTCCCGAGCCACATCCTTGCTGAGCCACAGGAGACAGATAAGATTCGGAATAGCCATCAGACCATTGGCCGTGTCAGAGAAATCCCATACCATATCCAAGGCCTGGGTGGCACCAATATATGTCACAAAAGCATAAATCGTTCTGTACATTACACTAATATCGTGGTTATCCCACAGGTATTCCAGCGCCTTTTCGCCATAATACTCCCAACCAAGAATGGTAGAGAAGGCAAACAGGGCCAAGGAACAGGAAATAATTACTCTGGCATGCTCACCAAAAACAGTTGAAAAGGCCAAAATAGTTAGCTGCGCACCAGATACAGCCTTACCTGTTTCCGGATCAATGGTACCTAAAGCACCGGAGGAAGCGATTACCAGGCCGGTAAGTACGCAGATAATCATGGTATCAAAGAAGGTGCCAGTCATATTAACATAGCCCTGACGGGATGGGTGGTCTGTACGGGCTGCTGCCGCTGCTATAGGGGCAGAACCAAGACCTGCCTCATTGGAGAATACACCACGGGCCACGCCCCAACGCATGGCTGACATTATGGAGGCCACGATGGAACCGCCCACGCCACCGGCCATGGCTGATGGTGAAAAGGCCATGGTTAAAATCTCCGCTATACCTGCCGGAAGGTTAGCCACATTGGCAACAATAACCACTATGGTTACTATCATGTAAAAGGCCGCCATGACAGGCACCACAAAGCTGGATACTGCACCAATGGAGCGAACTCCCCTAAAAAGTGCCACCATGGTAAGAATAACCAAAATAGCACCTACAAAGGCCGGATCCACATGAAAGCTGGAATTAAAGGCGGCGGCAATGGAATTGGCCTGGGTCATGTTGCCAATACCAAAGGAAGCACATACGGCAAAGGCCGCAAACAGGGCTGCCATGGTCTTGCCCACAAAGCCACCAATACCATTTTTCATGGCATACATAGGGCCACCGGCCATTTCTCCCCTATTGTTGTTTTCACGGTACTTAACTGCCAAAACAGATTCAGCATATTTGGTGGAAAGACCAAAGGCGGCGGAAATCCACATCCACACCAAAGCACCCGGTCCACCTAAAACCATAGCAGTAGCCACACCCACTATATTACCGGTTCCCACTGTAGCGGAAAGGGCAATCATAAGTGACTGGAAGGGAGTAACATCACCCTCTGATGAATCCTTCTTGGCCAAAATCATCTTAATGGCATAGGGCAAATTAAGCCAAGGCTTAAACTTCAGCCGCACCGTGAGAAAAACACCGGTGCCCACCAGCAACGCCAGCATGACAGGCCCCCATACAAAATCATTGATTTGTTTTATTATAAGTCCATAATCCATAACCTATCCCCCTTGTATAATCAAAAAAATATGCAAAACAAAAATGGACTGTATCAGCAGCCCATTTTTCAGTGAGCATCACCAAACTCAATCAGCGCCAGTAGCTCGATTTCATCAAGTGTTGCGGGTAAAATACCGCAACTCCAGTGAATATTGAGGCTACGGGCTTCATTGCCCAGACTATACAAAATGTATATGAAAGAGTATATTACGAAACCTTATTTTTGTAAAGTATAGGTCTAATTATATCCTGAAATTCGAATAATATAAGGTATATCCTAAGGTGTGCTTTTTATTTCTTAATAAGAGCTAATTCTATATAGAAAAGAATTGGCTGGTTTACAACTAATCTGTACAATTCATCTTATTCCTACCAGATAAATTTATAAGTTATGAATAATTGTTTTGTATTGACTTATTCTTTTATTGTTTCGAATCGTCTGACAACTTTTTATACAAAAAGAAAAAGGCGGTATTTAAATCCGCCTTTGCTTAGGTCTGTGACGTACGCCGTAATCTCCCTATGTAAAACGACGAGGCCACCTCTCCTGACCTTGTGTATACATTATACGGCTCTCCAATACCCATGTCAAGCAATAAAAACAATATTTTTCCAAAAAAATAGGACTTTATTCTACCCTAAAGTTTAAAAATAGTTACTTTTGTTTACTATTAGTCAATACAAAAGAATCCCCCAACTGTCCATCAGGGAGAAAACATTGTACTGTTATGTCCTCATTGTTGGCCCTAATTGTCAGATAATTATCCGTTTCCGGCTGGGGCAACATAATTTTATCAAATCGCTTAGTACGAGGTACATTGTAGCGACAATTTCCCGCCACCCCGGTATCAATGTACACCGGTCCCTGATCAGAGGGCTCGAAATTATATATATGACCGTGACGCCTGTAGGTGTGTTGATGGGCCGTAAAAACCAGATGTATTCCCAGCTCATCAAAATATGGCATAAACCGCTTTCCCACTTCATCTATATCTGCCAGAGGCTCACTGCTGCCAAGATTATCATAATTAATAATATCCTTGTGCATCAGCACCACCCTCCACGACTTATCTGAAGCCGCCACATCCTGGCCCAGCCACTGAAGCTGTTCCTCCATCAGCCCTGGCTTTATAGGGTCCAGCTCCTCAAACTGGGTATTCAGCACAATAAAATGCACCGGGCCACAGTCAAAGGAATAATAGTAACGCTGAAAGGCTGCACTGCCATTGTCCGGCACCGCAAAAAAATTCAAAAACGCATGGGGAATACGGCATTTCCAGTTAAGATTATAAGTCTCGTGGTTTCCCATAAGGGGTACAAATATTTTTGATGGCATATAGGTACTTATAGCGTTAAACCATTGGCGCCACTGATAGGCAGCCTCACCATTATCCACCAAATCTCCCATATTAATAAACATATTTATATCACGATGAGAATCGAAGGCCCCGGCTGCCACCCTTCTCCATGTTTCGTAGCCATCTGAGCATTGGGAATCAGGAAAAATCAGTGCCTCCATGGTATCGCTGCCACCTGTTTCCAGGGGATACCACGGGGTTGTAGCCCCGTCCTGCACAATCTGATATGTGTAATGGCTTTTGGGCTGGAGCCGGTTTATCAAAACCTTGTTAATATAAAAGCTCTCCCCATCATCCTGAAAGAGGCCGCCGCCTCCCATATAGGATGTAACATTACCGCCATTGTCCCTTACATTAACACGCAAAGAATTATGGTGACTTCCTGAATGCCACATAATGGTTCTGGAATGGGTGCTGTCCTTTGTTATAATCTGACGCGGCAAATAAATATCGCTACCTGCCGCTGCAGCAGAGGATTTATTGAATTTCCCCATTACCGCAGAAACTATTCCCGAAAAAAGGACCTTTAAAAATGACCGTCTGTTTATTTTTGAAGTCATATCTTTCTCTCCCATTTCATGGAAAAATGAAAATCATTGCAATTCGCTTAAGCTATTTATTATCTGCACTGACGGATATGGGGCAAATTCTTCTCCTTTGGTGTTGCCCGTAAGTACAGCGGCAAAATCCACCCCGGCATTTTTCGCCGCCCCGGCATCATAAAGGCTGTCCCCCACATAAAGCACTTCTTTTGTGTCTGCCCCGGTGCGCTTAAGAGCCATGTTGATGCCCTGGGGATCCGGTTTGCTGGCAGTGGTGTCCTCACTGCCAATAATAAAATCAATAAGATGAGTTTGACCATCCTGCTGAAATTTTTCCTCTATCCGATGACGGGTTTTAGTAGAAATAATAGCCACTGTGCAGCCTGCTGCCTTCAGCTTTTTCAAGGTGGCAATGGCCTCCGGGAAGAAATGGGTATTGGGAGTCATTAATTCCGCCGCATATTTTTTATATGCCAGAAGGAATTTATATTTCTCCCCCTCATCAGTTAATCCCGTGACCCGGGTAATGGCATCCATCATGGGCATACCAATGGTAAGCTTAATTTCATCCCAGGGCTTTGCGGGTATGTTAAATTCCTCCAAGGACCGCAAAAAACATTCCACAATACC
>DFHJ01000139.1 GCA_002372665.1 Anaerovibrio lipolyticus | reverse complement strand
ACCGTGTTATTGTTCTTAAATTTCTTCACTTCCTCCTTATGGCTGCGGCAAATGATGGTAACCAAGCTGCCTCTCCTGCGCCAAAGTGGGTATGCCGCCATCCATGAGGTGCTTAATACCAGCAGTATTATTCAAATTGTAATTATCATCCTTATCCTTGTCTTTATGGGTGATATCTTTACTATCATGCGACAACGAGAATATCAGCTAAATATTAAGGTACAGGAAGAACAGCATACCAGCCAGGTAAGAAATTCCTTCCTTATTGGCATGACCCACGATATTGGGCTGATGATGCAATCCATAATGAGCTATGTGAGGTTGGCCAAAAATACTGGCAAGGAATATGAGACCATAAAGGGCAATTGTCCCCAGGACAGGTTGGACAGTCTATGGCAGGCCCTTCGCCATACAGATTCCGTAAGCCACTATTTCCTCAACCTTGTGAGAGAAATGGGGTTGGTAGAGCAAATAACCTCCAACCATCTGGTATTGTATCCAAGAGCCACAGACATTCACTATAGTCTCCAGCAGGTCAAAAACATCTTTGTTATTCAAATGCAGGATAAGAATCTGGATTTTCAGGTTGATTCAAGCCAGCTGGATAATTCCTATGTATATTGTGACGATAATCGAATCCAGCGAATGCTGCTAAATCTAATCAGTCTTGCCTACGATGTGAGCCCTATGGGAGGCAAAATATCCGTATCGGTTACTCAAAAGGGCTTTGCTCATCGACGATTGGAAAATAAAGGTGAGCTTGGTGTTTCTTCCCGTTTATGTGCGGATTATGAGCTAAAGGTTAATTTTACCGCCGACAAGGAACGCATGGATAAACTAAGTATGGATCAGCGAATATCCATAACCAAACACCTTGTAAGCCTAATGGAGGGAGCATTTAGCATAGAAAGCTCCCCAGCCGCCCAAACAGAGATGAGCATTCAACTCACTCTTAATCTGGCAAAACAATCCGCCGTCTCTTACACCAAATATGAAAGTATGGCATAGCGAAGATCTTGCCAGAAATTTCGCCCATGTAGTTGTTTTCCTGCCACACGAAAAGCTCCCCTGTAACACCATCAAAGGCGTTGCAGGGGAGCTTCTTATTTGTTATCTGTTTAATGCTGGATTAATGGTCTATGCCTTAAATTTACCTACAGCAGTCTGTAAGCTGTGTGCCAACTGGGACAGAGCCTCACTTGCGGAAGCAATTTCTTCAGCCGCAGCAGACTGTTCCTGAGCTGCTGCCGAAACGCTTTCCATATCCGTTGCTACCGTACGGCTGTTTTCAGAAATCTTGGTGGAACGGGTACGAACATTTTCCGTATCTCCGGAAACAATCCTCAGGTCATCACTCATGCCCTTAGCCTTTTCAGCTACAGCGTCCGAAGCCTCCAAAATTCTGTTAAAGGATTCTTTAAGCTGACCAACAGAAGCGGTACCTTCTTTAACAGCAATGTTACCCTTTTGCATGGAATCAACGGCATCGATGGTATCACTCTGAATAGCACTGATAAGGTCTGCAATACGCTTGGCAGAATTTTGTGATTCCTCAGCCAGCTTACGAACTTCATCAGCTACAACGGCAAAGCCACGGCCATGCTCACCTGCTCTGGCAGCCTCAATTGCTGCATTAAGAGCCAGCAGGTTGGTCTGATCGGCAATACCGGAGATAGCCTCTACAATCTGGCCAATTTCCTGAGAACGCTTGCCCAGCTTATCTACAGTCATGGAGGAGCTGTTAACTATTTCTTCCACGCTGACAATCTTATTTACTGCATCCTCAATGGCATCGCTGCCTTCCTGAGCCTGCTTGTGGGAATCCAATACGTTTGCTGTCACATCACTGGCCGTATGGTTAAGATTATCAATGGAGTGCATTGTATTATCAATGGATTCCATGGCCATTTCAACATCGGTCTGCTGCTCAATAACAGCACTGGCCGAACTGCTGACACGCTGAGCCACCTGCTCGGAGGCCAAGGCACACTGATGGGCTGTAGCCGTAAGCTCCTGGGAGGAAGCTGCCAGCTGCTCCGTGGAACCAATAACCTTTTGGATAAGATTATTAACCGTGTTACGCATATCCCGAACTGCAACTTCCATGTGGCCGAACTCATCACCACGTTCTACTTCACCGATAAGGCCATCATTGCGGAAATCACCATTGGATAACTTATCACAAACCCGGATAACCAAATTCAATGGTCCGGTAATCTGGGAAGTAATAAAGGCAATGAAAACCGTCAGGACAACGATAATAACCACGCAGGTAATAATCATGTTGCGAATGGCTGCCTTGACTCCCTCTTCTCCTTGTACCAGAGCTTCCTCAGCCTTTTCCATGTTCAGCTTCTGAACTTCCCCCAAATCGTTACTCATGCTGACTGCCAATGGCATTACTTCTTTTTCATAAAAGTCCATAACTGCCCGGCGGCTCGCCTCATCGGTAACCTGCATTTTCATCAATTCGCCAGACCTTGCTTTAAAGTTCTCATAGTCGCTCCGCACCTTGGCCGCCATGGAAGCACGCTGCGGGTGATTTGAGTTCAGACGCTCATATTCCTGCATGCACTGTTCCGACTCTTCAATATTGCTATTATACTTGGTGATACGATCCTGCCTTCTGGTGGGGTCGAGGGTAAAAGGCATCAACGACGCCTGAACCTGCATTACACGGGTATCATTTCTCACCCGCGCGCAATAGAAGATACCCATGGTATGCTCTCTATAGAGTGCTTCCATATCTTCCTGAGCAGAACGTAAATAAGCATACCCCAGTATGCCTACAAATACCGTAGCCACAAAGGCCAGCGCCCCAATTAGAGCCAACTTGTACTTTACACCAATATCCTTAAAACTCATTCATGACACCCCCTATATATTCATTCGTCCTTTTAACTATATCCGCATCTAAAAAATCTAACGTTACAGGATATATATGGACTTATTTCTACATTAATATAAAAATTCCTTTTCCAATATGAATTTTTTCTGAAAAGCTTCCATCCTTATCCTAATATTTCCTGCAGTGTGGCAAGGGTCTTCTCCACATCAATAGGTTTTGCCAAATGAGCATTCATTCCCACGGCAAAGGCCTTTTCCTGATCCTCCTTGAAAGCATTGGCCGTCAGGGCCACTATTGGAATTTCCGAACGGCCACCATCCGCCAGTCGCCGTATTTTCTCAGTGGCACCGTAGCCATCCAGATTTGGCATCTGAATATCCATAAGAATCAGGTCATAATATCCTATATCGTGCTTCATCAGCATATTGAAGCATTCAATGCCATCCACTGCCCTTTCCACCTCAAAGCCGGCGTCCTCCAAAACAAAGGTGGCAATTTCTGCGTTAAGGTCGTTATCCTCTGCCATGAGAATACGCTTTCCACTAAAGTCAGCCTTTTCCTCATCGTTTTGGTCATTTTCTTCCGACGACGGCAGCTCACCTATACGGTGTGGTGTAGAAATAATAATTTCTGTACCCACTCCCAGCTCACTGTTAACCTTAATAGTGCCCTTCATTTTAACCACAAGGGACTTAACTATGGCCATGCCAAGGCCCGTTCCCTGGATACCGCTCTGGGTACTGTTACGATCCCGGGAGAATTGTTCAAAGATATGAGTGACGAATTCCTTGGACATACCAATACCAGTATCCTGTACCCGGATTTCCAAAATACACTCCCCATCGGTATCTCCCGGCAACTCCTTAACCGTAACATAGATATTCCCCCCCTCCGGGGTATATTTCACCGCATTGCTGATAACATTCATTACCACCTCTGACATGTGAGTACCATCAATGTACAAAAATCGGTGCTGTATATCAAAGGATGATGTCAGGGTGAGATTCTTCTTACTCATATCACCCTCAAACATTATCAGGCAGGAATCAAACAGCTCATTGGCATCAGTTATTTCCTCTTCAATGAACATATTTTTGTTTTCAATCCGGGCCATTTCCAAAATACTGTTCAAAATATCCAATAATTGATGGCTGGCATTTTTTATCTTTTGCCGGTATTCAGTATTTTTGGCTATATTGTCCGGATCCCGTTCCCCCAGCTCCGTGAAGCCTATTATGGCATTTAACGGAGTACGGATATCGTGGCTCATGTTGAACAGGAAGGTAGACTTGGCTTTATTGGCTGCCTCAGCCGCCTCTATGGACTCCTCCAGCTTGGTCTGCTGCTCCTGTAGCTGGGCATTTAAAGCCTTGGTTTCCATCAGATGAGTCTCTGTCTCAGAAGCGTACTCCTCAAGGCGGGCCTGCCGATCCTGTAATTCATTATTAAGAACGGAAATCTCCTCCACCTTGTCAGACAATTCCATACGATGAGCCTCAGACTCTGCAAGATGTTCCCTGTTTTTCCGATTTTCCCGTATAACAAAGAAGAAAATCACCGAAAAGAACAACATCAGTCCCAATAACGGAACCCATATATTATTTTTGAAGAAATTTAATAAAGATATCTCATGCTTTGGCATGTAGCTGTAAGCATGGGTCAGGGCAAAATCATCATCTATCAGACTAAGTCCATGGTTTATGAGCCGAATAACTTCCGGATTTGTAGTAAGCCCGGCAAAGCCAAGATCCACATCATTGGTCAGCTGAGCTGTATTTAAATCCTTGTAGCTTTCCTTCCGCCGCAGCAGATACTCTGTTCTGAGCTCACTGACGATAATAACATCTGCCTCGCCCCGTTTAACGGCATCCATACAGTCATCAATATCATCAAAATACAGGACTTCATTCTTAGGATAAAATAATTTTCTGAATGGATCCATGATACCATTGCGGCGGGATATGGCAATCCGGGCCCGGCTCATATCAGGGTAGGCTCCGGCATATAAAATATTAAAATTGGAATTTACCACCGGCTCACTGGTGATAATATCATGCTGCTCAGAAATCCAGGCATTGGACAAACCAGGAAAAACAACATCCACTTCCTGATTGTGCAGGGCATTTATTAATTCCTCGGCTGTAGAATAGCCAATATATTCAATCTTAATGTCCGCATCCCCAAGAACTCTGAATATCTCCGGCACAATGTCCGTAATAACGCCTACAACATTACCACTTTTATCTTTGGCACTGTACGGAAGAAATGTCGTTAAATACCCAACCTTAAAGGTATCATGCTCCGCCAGCCATTTTCGCTCATTCGGCAGCAGGGTGGTAGTCAAAACGGATTTTTTGAACCATTTTCTGGATAGGTCATTTAGAAAATGGGGATTTTCCCGATTCATTAGCTCCTGGGATTTGTTTAAATCCTCCAAAATATCCGGCCGGGCCTTACTTGCCACCAGATAATAAGCACTGGAGCCCACGTCGGCAAACACTTCAATCCCCACATCGGGGGAGGTACCGTCACTTTCAGCCATCATAATATCAATTTGTCCGTCAATAATGGCCTCGTCCCGTTCCTTTATGTCACCGAACTCTATCAGCTGGGCACTTAGATTATGCTCCGCCAGATACTGATTTACCACACCAACCTGTGCCCCTTTTAAGACACCAATCCTCTTGCCATTTATGGTGGAAAGCTCCGAAGTAATCTGGCTGTTGGAGGACAGCTTTAGGAAATAATACTTGGTATTCCCCATGGCATCCCGAGGATAGTTAATGATGGAAGCCCGCTCCGGCGTGTAGGCCAACCCAGCCAACAGGTCTATTTCCCCGTTTATCAGCTTACTATATAGCTTGCCATAAGAACCGTACACGTACTCATATTTCCAGTTGTTGTATAATTTCAGACGCTGCAAATAATCATAGGCATAGCCGTCCTTGGTCATATCAACCGTCGCCCCAATCTGGAATGGCGGATTTTCATAATAACCTATACGGACGATTTTTTCATTATTGGCCACCGCCGGTGTAACAGGCATACCCTTAAATACCCCCAGCAGGCAGGATAATATGGTAATAAGACAAAAAATATTCTTTAGCGTAATATATTTAAAAAACAATTTATGTCCACGACGCACTTCAATGCACCCCTCAGGTTATCCTCAAAAAAGTAATAGCTATACATTTTTTCTTATTCTCCATTTAAAAGAATAACTCCTGCATTTTTCTTTATTTTATGCTAAAAAAAATTGTTTTTTAAAAAAGCCCCTGCCAAAACGGCAGGGGCATAATATTCTGGTGCTGACAGCCAGGATCGAACTGGCGACCTTCGGGTTACGAATCCGATGCACTACCAACTGTGCTATGTCAGCAACACTATGTAATTATACTCCATGGTCATTGAGGTTTCAATCTCTTTATCAGAATTTTTCCAATCTCTTTTTGGTCTGCTCGTTTACCTCGGAGCTTTTTAGCTTCATCAAGGTTTTTTCCATGGTCGTTGTGAGCTGGAAATCAGACTTCCTCCACTTATCGACAGTATTCAGGGCAATATTTCTGGTACCAATAACCGGAGAATAAAGGCCTGCACAAATGAGCCTTTCGCCCTTACCCGGTACTGACTGTAAGCCCTGGATAACATAGGAAAGAATGCCATAATCAGCAAATCTCTCGTCATTGCCCATTTCATTTTCAGGACCGGAAGCCATATCCTCCAAAGGCAGTTCATCCTCAAAAAGCTCAATTATTTCATCAACATACTGTTTTTCCGGCAACAGCAAATCTATAATATCGTACTTGGTCTGCCATTCATGGCGCAAGGTATCCATTGCCCGAGCTGCATAATCAAGACCAAGAGCCTTGCCTAGATAGAAGCCATCACCACCATCCATGGAGGCCTCAACACAATCAATACATTCCTCGGACTCAAGGATGGAGTCGGCACTCTTTAAAAGATTACCTTTTTCTGCCAGCTCACTTTTTTCCAAGAAATCGCGAATGTCAAAAATATTACTATAGTCCTCCAAATCCTCAGCAAATTTGTCAGCCAATTTAAAATACGCACCTAAAAGCTCATTGGACTTCTTATATTTGTTTAAGCCAGGAACCGGATTATCCTCCAAGGAGGCACAAATCAGCTCACCGGCCAGCTGAAAATCATCCTTGGTCACATTGTTTGCTTCCAATCTGTCCAGGAGACCGCCTCTCTTTATGGCCACAATGGCAGAATATTCCGGCATAATGTCATTTTTCCAGCCCTCCTGCAATAGCCACTGGGCCATATCATCATTTTCCGGCTTCAACATGCTTACAGCATGAATTCGTCCCCAGCCCTTAAGTCGCTTCGCCACAGAATAAATCAGGGCATTGCCGTCCTCAAAGGAGCTTAACAAAAACAGGCAGAACAATGTCAGTTCCTCGGAGGCTGCCAACACCAGCAGAATATCCTTCAGCTCCTGAGATTCTTCACGATCCAAAAGCTCCAAAATGGTAATGGCAAACTTTACGGATTCCACATCCTCGCTTTGAACCAAAAGAGTCATACAAAAGCGTCCCAGTGCCTCAGGAGATAGCTTTTCCGGGTGATCAAACACCCAATCCTGAAGAGCATCCATAACCGGCAGCATCACACCACCGTTCTGAAAGTGGGTAATCAGTGCATTTGCTGAATCCTTGAACCGCTCCTGGGAAGCCATTTCCAGCACCAGAGTCAGCGCACTGATATCAGGATTCTTGGTAGGTCCCATATGATAACGCACTGTTCCATCTATGGCACCATCAGCAAAGCGAAGTCCCTGCTCCGGCAGCTGGCGTAATACGAAATCTTCAGGCAATGTGCCATCAGGCAGCAGTGCTTCCTTAATTCTGTTATAAATTGATAAATTCTCTGACATAATATATTCCCCTTGTAGCCCCATAATATGAATTTAATTACTCTTGTTATCACGGCTCATCTTAAAGCGATATCCTGCATAAAGAATGCACAGCCAGATAGGAAGGGCAATAACTGCCAGCCTCATATCCGGAATCTGTGTCATCATTACGATTACGCCTACCAAAAAGGCAAGGCTCACATAATTGGTCAACGGATAAAGAATGGATTTAAACTTGGAATGGACACCATTTTTCTCGCAATACTTTCTGAATTTCATGTGGGTCAGAGTAATACATACCCAGTTGATTACTGCTGAAATGACCACCACCGCAAAAAGATACATAAAAATCTGGCTTGGGAATAAATAATTCATAACCACAATAATCAAGGTAATACATGATGATACCAAGGTTCCCACTATTGGCACTCCACGGGCAGACAGCATCATAAACACCTTAGGTGCGTCTCCCTTTTCTGCCAAGCCATAAAGCATACGGGCATTACTGTAAATAGCAGAGTTATAAACTGAAACCGCCGCTGACAATACCACAAAGTTCAAAATATGAGCTGCCGCAGGAATTCCCACATTGTCGAAAATCTGTACAAAGGGTGATGATTCCATACCCACCTGATTCCAAGGCCAGAGGCACATCAGCACAAACATGGTGCCCACATAGAATATCAAGATTCTCCAGATAACCTGATTAATTGCCTTGGGAATGGAGCGGTCAGGATCCTCCGCCTCGCCGGCTGTAATCCCCAAAAGCTCAATTCCGCCATAGGAAAACATAACCACGACACAGGCCATAGCCAACCCCCAAACACCATTTGGCATGAAACCGCCATAGTTCCACAAATTGCTGATATTGGCCGGATAACCCAATGGATTGGTAATAATTAAATATGCGCCCAAAACAATCATGCTGAGAATAGCAACCACTTTTACAAGTGCCATCCAAAATTCCGTTTCGCCGTAAGCACTTACATTGATCAGATTAATTGCAGTAATAACAATAAGGCAAATAAGTGCTGATAACCACTGGGGCACATCCGGCCACCAGTAATTCACATATATACCAACGGCAGTAATCTCTGCCATACTTACCATGATATAGCAATACCAATAATTCCAGCCTGCCAAAAATCCAGGAAAGCCACCCCAGTACTTAGTGGCATAATAGCTGAAGGAACCTGCCACCGGCTCATGCACTGACATTTCTCCCAGCATTCGCATAATGAAATAAATAACTATGCCACTAACAAGGTATGCCAGCATTACTGACGGTCCCGTGAGGGCAATAGTTGAGGCTGAACCATAAAAAAGCCCTGTACCGATAGCACTCCCCAGTGCCATCATTTGCAGGTGCCGGTTCTTCAAGCCCCGTTTAAGATTCTTACGTGCCATAAATCCAACTCCTAATATTGAACATTTTTCCATAGCCGTTTCCCTGTGGATATTGTTAATAACTTATTCACAATATAGCCTGTTTTGTGAATAAGTCAGTGGATAACCCCTCTTTATAGCTATGTTTTGTCAACTTTTCACCTTTTTCTGTGGATAAATATGTGACAAATGACAATTAGTATTATAACATATTTTCAGATTGGAAATAAATAACCTCTTGCCCTATACATCACCATGTGATTTAATTACCTAAGAGGTGACTATCATGGAGGAAAATAACAATCAGCAGCTTATCGACATGGCCCACGGTATGCAGGAAGAGATAAAAATGAAAATCCTGGAAATGATTCAACAGGCCGCCAGTCCCTATGACATACTTTATGAGGTAGCCAACTTTTTGGAGGACGTTTCTGCCGAAAGGGGCTATGCACAGCATATCATCGACAATATTCATACCATTTATGGCATTGCCCTTAAGGAGAAGAAACCTTTGGAGGACGAAATAAAGGATATGGAGGACAGAGCGGAGCGTATCCGCAAATCCCTTGAAAGCGGCAAATTCTCCGATGAGGAAAATGCCAGAATGGATTTTGCCATCAAGGCCCACGAAAGCAAGATTAAGCAGCTGAAAGAGCTGCTTTAATCCACCAGATAAAAAAATCCTGCGACAGAACAAGCCTGTCACAGGATTTTTTAAATGAGCTTTTCAAATTCTTCCACTGTAATTGGTTGAGAGAAAAAGTACCCTTGCACACAATTGCATCCAATAGATTTAAGGAAATCCACCTGCTCCCTTGTTTCAACCCCTTCTGCAATGGTATGGAGATTTAAGCTACGGGCCATCTGCACCATGGCACTGAGGATATTGCCGCCCCTGCCTGTCTGGTCCGTACTCCTTAGAAATTCCATATCCAGCTTAAGTATATCAATATGTATATCCTTCAGCATATTCAGTGATGAATATCCACTGCCAAAGTCATCCATAAGAATCAGGAATCCCTCTCTTTGGAGTTTTTCCGTAACAATCATAATCATTCTCGGATCATCGGTATATGCTGACTCTGTTATTTCCAGCTCCAACAAATACTTAGGGATTTCATACTTCACGGTTAGTCCTACCAACACATTTATGAGCTCCGGATCATATAAATCTATGCGGGAAACATTTACAGATACAGGCTTTACATTCTTTCCCGCATCAATCCATCTTCTAAGGCACTTACAGGTTTCTTCCCAAATAAAACGGTCCACAGCATAAACAGAGCCATTCTTTTCCAAAACCGGGATAAACAAAGAAGGCAACACGTAAGAGCCATCGGGCTTAATCCAGCGTACCAAAGCCTCAGAGCCCATAATCTGCTCAGTTTCCAAATCATATTTGGGCTGAAGGAACAGCTTAAACCCTCCATGCTCCAGGGCCGCATCAAATTCATTGACTATTTGCTGCTCCAGCAGCATTTGGTCACGCATCTTGTTATCATAAACAAAATAAGGGGTTACATGATTGCCCTTTGCCTGATTTAATGCCATATTAGCCCGCTCTATCATCGTGCTTACAGGAATGCTCTTGTCATCCACATGATAAAGCCCAAAGGTCAGCACAGTATGGTGAGAGATTTCAAAGCTGTTGGCCACAATCTGCATAGTGTAAATGAGCTTTTCCGCATACCCCTCTGCTGACTCAAAGCACACAACAAAATTGTCTGCATACAGTCTGGCGGAAAGGCACAGCTCCAAATCAATACTTTTCAAAAACCCTGCAATATAATTCAGCAGCTTATCCCCCTGCTGCTCACCAAACACCTCGTTTATTACCTTGAACCGTTCAATATTGATACGCAGAATATCAAAGGACTTATCGGGGTAATCCGTCATCATATCTGCCGCCCGGCTGCAAAAGGCTTCACGGTTAAAAAGCCCTGTGGCGCCATCATAGGATGCCAGAAAATCCAGATCGCTCACAGCTGCCTCAGTCAAAACCTTGTAGGTTTTCTCCCTGTCATAATCAAAAGCCATATTGATACCATTGATCATAAAACCATCAGGTACCATCCTGTACATTGTGGTAATATTTAAAAGCAGCAGCTTTCGTTGCTGGAGGCTGGTCATAATAACATGTGACTCTATGGAAAGCTGCCCTTCCCGTACAAACTGGCGGCTGCGAATCTTACTTATATTACATGGGGCAAGACGTTCATATTCTCCCTGGAGGAAACGCTTTACCTCCCAGCTCCCCCTGGAGTAATAATGACCGGAGGGACTAAAGCCGATAACATTTTCATCCAATACATCAGCTACGGTATCCACAACCCCTTCAGTAAAAAGCCGCTTTATTAACTTTTCTGTTGCTTTTGGAAGATTATCTATCTCTACTCTTAAAGCCATATAAAAGCCCCATTTATACCAACACACAAACAAATCGGTAACCTTTATTTTAGAACAAATACAGTTTTTTATCAATATCGTATTCTTATGAATAATTATTACAAAAATAACTATTCACAAAAATAGAAAGCGGGGAATAGTAAAGGCCGTTGTTACCCTTACTAATCCCCGCTTTCTATTGCCTCCATTCAGGAAACAATCTCCGGTTTTAGTTTAATATGTACACCTCTACCACACCACGGCCAAAATTAATTGCCTCACGGTAAGTATTCATGCACAAGTCTATTCTATTGCCTCGGATAGCTCCGCCAGTATCTGCTGCAACTGCCATTCCATAGCCTGGAATAAACACGCGGCTTCCCAGCGGTATCACATTTGGATCAACAGCGATAACTCCGTGTTGTGCGACCATGCCAGTAGCAGTTATTCCGCTGCCGCCACCATCACTTGGAATATATGCTGTAGCTTCCATCTTCAAATGACTCTTGTAAGTCATGGACCCATGTGGGGTATTTACTACATTTACCGGAACAACTGGTACATCAGTAACCTTGATGTGCATACCAGCTACAACGTCTGTATCTCCGGCCTTATCAATCTTATATCTGTTACCTACATAACCAAGCTCTATCATAATGTCATCCACAGTGGCGTTGGCAGTAATGAATTCCTTCTGCTCGCCCTTGTATTCAACAACAACTGGTACAGCTCGTCTGATGTTGATGACCTCGTCACCATTTTCATCAGCAGTTACTTTGTATACATCCTTCTCATTTCTGGTAACACCAGCCTGAGTAAGGATATTGTCCACAACGTGATATGGAGTGCTCAGCTCGATACGCTGACCATCCACTGAAATTGTTACATGCCTGTGAGACACAAAGCCTGTTACCATTGTCATCACGGCAAGTAAGCCAATGCAAATCAGGAACCGGATATCCCGGATACATCGGACATGGAACTTATCATAATTCATTAAATTCCTCCCTTTGTTTTAAAAACATGTTTGTAAGTATATCAGTAAAAATCACCCTTGTCAAATTTTTAAAATTCATAATCACCACTTTTGGGGTAATATTATACTCCAAACATGAAAAAAACATGAAAAAACGGCTGTAAAATGACAGCCGTCTCCCACATTGGTATTATTTACTGCTTTAGACCTCTTCCAGCCTTGTGTACAGTGTCTTTGCGTTAATTGTAGTTTGCCTTGCAACAGACTGAAAATCCACCCCTTTCAGTTCGGCCAGTTTTTCCGCCACATACCGTACAAAAGCTGGTTCATTTCGCTTGCCACGCATTGGTGAGGGGGCCATATAAGGACAGTCAGTTTCCACCAAAATTTTTTCCAAAGGAATTTCTTTTACAATTTCCGGAAGCTTGGCGGCATTTTTGAAGGTCAAAGGCCCATCTACCCCAATATACCAGTCCATTTTAACCAGCTCTCTGGCTATTTCCAGGCTTCCTGAAAAGCAATGCATCACACCACGGATTCCCTTGCCTTCTTTTTTTAGAATTTCCATGGTATCACCGTGGGCATCACGATTGTGTACACACACCGGTAAATGCAGCTGTCTGGCCAGGTCCAGCTGCTGAATAAAAATACGTTTTTGCAGAGCTCTTTTGTCCCCATCCTTTTCCCAATAATAATCCAGTCCAATCTCGCCAATACATACAACTTTATTATTTTTTGTCCAAATTGCCAACTTATCAAAATCATCCTTTTGCATCTCAAAGGCTTCCTCGGGGTGGACCCCCACTCCTGCATAGCAAATATCATAATCCTGAGCCAGCTGCAGAACGTGTTTGGAGGATTCCATGGTATCCCCCATATTTATGATTGCTCCAACTCCATTTTCTTTTGCGTTGGCAATAATTTTTCCTCTGTCCTGGTCAAATTTTTCACTATTAATATGTGAATGCGTATCAATTATATAATTTTCCTTCATATTATATATTTCTCCCAATAAGCTTAATAATTTAACTATATATTTTTTTGCTTTAATTACAACATTTTTTCCATGCTATTTCCTATTTAATTTAATTCCCACTTTTTAATTAATCTCTACTATATAAATAAGGGTTGCCACCAAAAGCAGCAACCCTATAAAAATATTTATCGAACGATACTGCCTACAGGCATATCAACAGTTACAACCTCCAGCTCATCGCCCTTGGTTGCAGCAAGAATCATTCCCTGGGATTCTACACCGCGGAGCTTGGCAGGCTTTAGGTTCATCACAAGGATAACCCTTTTGCCAATGAGATCACCTATCTCATAATGCTTGGCAATACCTGATACCACCTGTCTCTTTTCAGTACCAGTGTCCACGATTAGCTTCAGGAGTTTATCAGCCTTTGGTACAGGCTCTGCCTCAACAATTTCCACCACCTGCAGCTTCACCTTGCCAAAATCGTCGATGGTAATGAGGCC
>DFHJ01000098.1 GCA_002372665.1 Anaerovibrio lipolyticus | reverse complement strand
GGTGCCCGTCCACGTCAGATTGAATTTGCCCGCTTGAATCTTACCAATACTGTAACCTCCAAGCGCAAGCTGCGTCAGCTGGTGGAGGAGGGCTATGTATCTGGCTGGGATGACCCTCGTATGCCTACTATTTCCGGTCTGCGTCGTCGTGGCTATACTCCTAATTCCATCCGCACCTTCTGTGAGGAAATCGGTGTGGCCAAGGCCAACAGCCTGGTGGATGTGGCTATGCTGGAGCACTGTGTCCGTGATGATTTAAATAAGAATGCTGACCGTATCATGGCTGTTCTCCATCCATTGAAGGTGGTTATTACAAACTACCCAGAGGGGCAGAAGGAATTTATGGTGGCTGATAATAATCCTAATACCTCTGCTCATCGTTACGTACCCTTCTCCCGGGAGCTGTACATTGAGCAGGAGGATTTCATGGAGGATGCACCAAAGAAGTTCTTCCGCTTAAAGCCAGAGGGTGAGGTTCGCTTAAAGCATGGTTATATAATTAAGTGTGAGGAAGTTATTAAGGATGAGGCAGGCAATGTGGTGGAGCTTCACTGCACCTATGACCCTGAGTCCAAGACTGGTGGCGCTACGGCTAGCCGTAAGGTGAAGGGCACCATTCATTGGGTATCTGCAGAGGATGCCATTGAGGCTGAGGTTCGCCTTTATGACTACCTTATTGAAACTGATGAAAATGGTGAGGTCCCAGCGGACTTTTTGGCAGCTGTAAACAAGAAATCTCTTGAGGTTGTGGAGCACGCTCTCATTGAGCCAAGTGCCAGCTTTACTGCTGTGGGAACCCATTATCAGTTCCTGCGCACCGGTTATTTTGTTGTAGACAAGGACACCACTCCTGAAAAGCTGGTATTCAACCGTGTAGTAGGCTTAAAGGATAGCTGGGCCAAGGCCAAGAAGGGCTAACAGGAATAAGAAAGGATAAGACTATGGGAAAGATACCAAAGGGATTATCTGATAAGGATATGCTGGATGGTTACGTTGAAGAGGTAACCATGGAGGCACAGTTTATGGCGGCGGAGGCTGCCGAGGACAAAAAGCGCCGGGAAAAGATTTTCGGCACCGGAAAGAATAGTCTTTCCATGTCCGGTCTTGATGATGAAACTCTGGAAAAGCTGGGACGAAAGCTTCTGGAATTAAAAATGGAGCTGTTTCGCGAGGGCATCAAGAATTATACCCTTAAGGTAAAACGCGAGGATTGGGACATCGTTATCACTCCGGTGGTAAAGGGCCAGTCCATGAAGAAAAAATAAATTTGTGTAAAAGTAAAGAATTAAACGTATGGAGGGCTTCACTGTGGAGAAATACATGCCACAAAAGATTGAAAAAAAATGGCAGAAAAAATGGCTTGAGTCCAATGCTTACAAAACTGAAATGGACCCTAAAAAACCAAAATACTATACTCTGGAGATGTTCCCATATCCATCCGGAAATCTTCACATGGGCCATGTGCGTAACTATTCCATTGGTGATGTACTTGCCCGTTACAAGACCATGGAGGGATTTAATGTAATTCATCCAATGGGCTTTGATGCCTTCGGTATGCCTGCGGAAAATGCTGCTATCAAGAATGGTGTAAAGCCGGCAGATTGGACCTATTCCAACATGGACAACATGAAGCGTCAGCAACGTGAAATGGGCCTGTCCTATGACTGGGACCGTGAGGTGGCTACCTGTCGTCCTGATTATTACAAGTGGACCCAGTGGCTCTTTGAGCTGTTCTACAAGCGTGGGCTGGCATACAAGAAAAAGGCCTATGTAAACTGGTGCAACACCTGCGGCACTGTATTGGCCAATGAGCAGGTTATTGATGGCCTGTGCTGGCGTTGTGACAACGAGGTAGTAAAGAAGGATTTGTCCCAGTGGTTCTTTAAGATTACTGACTATGCAGATGTGCTGCTGAAGGATTTGGACCTTTTAAAGGGCTGGCCAGAGCGTGTTAAAATCATGCAGGATAACTGGATTGGCCGTAGTGAAGGCTTGGAGCTGAACTTTGAGGTTCCAGAGCTCAATGAAACCCTGTCCGTATATACCACCCGTCCTGATACCGCCTATGGTATTACTTTTGTGGCATTGGCTGTTGAGCATCCAATGGTGGAGACTATCTGCAAGGCAAAGCCAGAAAAGGCAGATGAAATCCGTGCCTTCGTGAAGAAGGTTCAGAGCCAGTCTGATATTGAACGTACCTCCTCCGAGTCCGAGAAGGAAGGCGTTGGCACTGGGGTATATATGATTAACCCATTTAACGGCAACAAGGCTGAGATTTGGGTAACCAACTATGTATTGGCAGATTATGGTACTGGTGCAGTTATGGGTGTTCCTTCAGAGGATCAGCGTGACTGGATGTTTGCCCAAAAGTACAATTTAGATGTAATTGTTACCCTGCAGCCAAAGGGTGTTGAGCTGAAGGTTGAGGAAATGACTGAGGCTTACACCGACAAGGATGGTATCCTTTGTAATTCCGGCGAATTCGATGGCCAGGATATTAAGACTGCCAGCAAGGGAATTATGGATAAGGCTGAGAGAGAGGGCTTTGGTAAGCGTCGCGTAAATTATCGCCTCCGTGACTGGCTGATTTCCCGTCAGCGTTATTGGGGTGCCCCAATTCCTGTTATTTACTGTGATGATTGCGGTGAGCAGCTAGTTCCGGAGGATCAGCTTCCTGTAATGCTGCCAGAAAATGTAAACTTTGAGGCAGGCTCCGTATCTCCGTTGGCACAGTGTGAGGAATTTGTGAACTGCACCTGTCCAAAGTGCGGCAAGCCAGCCAAGCGTGAAACTGATACTATGGATACCTTTATTTGTTCCTCCTGGTATTATCTCCGCTACACAGATCCTAAGAATGACAAGAAGCCATTTGATACCGACAAGGTTAATTATTGGGCTCCTGTTGACCAGTATATCGGTGGTATTGAGCATGCTATTCTTCATCTGCTTTATTCCCGTTTTGTAACTAAGGTTCTTCGTGATGAGGGACTGGTGGACTTTGCGGAGCCATTCAGTAATCTCCTTACCCAGGGCATGGTTCTGAAGGACGGCAGCAAAATGTCCAAATCCAAGGGCAATGTGGTTTCACCTGAGGAAATCATTGGAGAATATGGTGCAGATACGGCTCGTTTGTTCATTATGTTTGCCGCTCCGGTAGACCGTGATTTGGATTGGAGTGACGAGGGTGTTGCCGGCTCATTCCGCTTCCTGAATCGCGTATGGCGTATTATCAGCCAGTTTGAGGATAAGATTAAGTCTGCTGGTGATGAGTATGACAAGAAGTCTCTTACTGATGGTGAGAAGGAGCTGCGTCGCGTTCTTCATGTTACCATCAAGAAGGTTACAGAGGACATTCGTGACCGTTTCATGTTCAATACAGCCATCAGTTCTATTATGGAGCTGGTTAATGAGTTCTATAAGTTCCAGAATGATGAAAATGTGAATGCCGGTCTTGTTCGGGAGGTTTCCTTGAATCTCCTCAAGCTGTTGGCTCCATTTGCTCCACACATGACGGAGGAGCTGTGGTCTGAGCTTATCGGTGAGGACAGCAGTGTCCATGCCCAGAAGTGGCCTGTATGTGACGAGGCTGCCACCGTTAAGTCTGAGGTGGAAATCGTTCTCCAGATTAACGGCAAGGTTCGTGACCGCATTATGATTGCCACCGGCATCAGCCGTGCGGAAATGGAGGAGGCTGCCAAAAACAACAGCCGTGTTCAGGAGCTTACCGAGGGCAAAAATATTGTAAAGATGATTTGCGTTCCTGATAAACTTGTAAACGTAGTTGTAAAGTAATGGATGTTACTTAAAAACATTGATAAATGGGCCCTGCCAAGAATGTGTATTTTTGGCAGGGCCACTTGTTTTTGTGGAGAATATCCACATAGAAAAGATTTTTAGTATATATGTCCATATAGAGTGGATTTTTCTTGACATAAATGTCTCGTACCACTAGAATATGTTTCTAGGTGGTGTACCACCTTGGTTTTATATTCTAAATATAAGGAGTTTATTTTTATGGTAACAGCATTCAAAAAATGGCAGAGCATTAGCTTGATTCTGCGTATTGTATGTGGTCTGGTTTTGGGCGTTCTCTTGGCTATTTCAATGCCGGACAATGGTGTGGTTCCAGTTTTTGGTAGCCTGTTTGTAGGACTGCTGAAGGGAATTGCCCCTGTATTGGTATTTGTTTTGGTAATCAGTGCTTTGGCCAATGCCTCTGGCGATATTGGTGGCCGCTTTAAAACCGTGGTATTCCTTTATGTGGCAGGAACCCTGTTGGCAGCTGCGGCAGCTGTTTGCTTTAGTTTCGCTATGCCTGTAGGGATGGTACTTACCGATGCAGCAACCAACACCCCACCTGGTGGTATTGGTGAAGTAATTAAGACAATTCTGGGCAACATGGTGGCCAATCCTGTGGCTGCTATTATGAATGCGAACTATGTAGGTATTCTCTGCTGGGCTATAATTTTCGGTATGGGCTTCAAGAAACTGGCCTCTGATGGCACCAGAGAAATGGTGGCAGAGCTTGCTGCTGTAGTATCCCGCGCCGTAACCTGGATTATTCAGCTGGCTCCATTTGGTATCATGGGCCTGGTTTATTCTGCTGTATCAGAGAACGGTATGTCTATATTCGTGGATTATGGTATGCTGCTGGTAGTTTTGGTGGGTACCATGTTCATTATGACCTTTATTGTAAATCCATTAATTGTATTCATGTTCCTAAGAAAAAATCCATATTCCCTGAACTGGAAATGTCTCCGTACCTCTGGTGTAACGGCTTTCTTCACCAGAAGCTCTGCAGCCAATATTCCGGTTAATATGGAGCTGTGCAAGGAACTTGGACTGGATGAGGATTTTTATTCCGTATCCGTTCCTCTTGGAGCTACCATCAATATGGAGGGGGCTGCTATCACCATTACTGTTATGACTCTGGCTGTGGCTCATACTCTTGGCATTCAGGTAGATATTCCTACTGCCATTATTCTTTCTGTTTTGGCTACTGTGGGTGCCTGCGGTGCCTCAGGTGTTGCCGGCGGTTCCCTGCTTTTGATTCCTATGGCATGCTCTCTCTTTGGTATCTCCAATGATATTGCCATGCAGGCTGTAGGTGTAGGTTTTATTATTGGCGTAATTCAGGATTCCTGTGAAACGGCCCTTAATTCCTCCACTGATGCTCTATTTGCAGCAACTGCGGAATTTAAGGAACGCCTTGATCGTGGCGAGGAAGTAAACATGAATTTCTAATATACGAATTCGCCTGAAATTTTATAAGAAAAAGAAGGATTTTTTATCTTGGCGGTAGAAAATCCTTTTTGATTGGAAAAATAACGAGCTTTAAGATGTCCCCTTCCTCTTTAGGTGGGGGAAAACAAACTACAACAGCTGGTGAGCATATCTCCCAGCTCGTGCGACGCGTAGCTAGTGCCTGTGGCAAAACGCTAATTGGAAGATTTTTCTTCTAAAAGAAGAAAAATTTGAACAATGGCGTTATAATTTCTGTAGCTAGATGTAATTGTGAATGAACTTCTTAATATATCAGGATAGAACAGGAGAGGCTGTTATGAGTGTTTCAAGCGCGAAATCTGTGTGGTTGGGCAGAGCAGAATCCTTTATTAATCCACAGGAATTCAAGATTTTTTCCGGCGAGGATGATACAGTTAGTTATCTGCTGAATCAGTATATGGATGCAGTGATTTACTTCACTTATGACAATGATGTTATGAGGCTGGAGCTTACAAACGACAAATATGAAGAAAATATTCTTCCCCAGGCTTCCCTTGACAGGGTAGGAGTTGAGGGAAAGTGGCAGTTTTCTGATGATGAGGAAAAGCAGAAATTCAACAGGCTGTTAAAACGTGCAGAGAGAAGTAAAAACTATGAAACTGAGGGAATATGGTTTCGCTCCTTTTCTCAATGTTGCGGCTATCAGGAATGCTGTTTAATCTTCCAGCTTCGCATGGTTGCCAAGCATGACAATGAAGTGCTGTACTGCGCTTTATTGTACAATGATACAGAAATGCAGCACTCCTTTAAGAGCATATCCGACAATGAAGCAAAATTCCGTATGGCAGCGGAGCAGGCCAATATATACGCATGGGAATATGATATTGCCACCCATGAAATGCGGCCTTGCACCAGATGTATGAGGGATTTGGGATTGCCACCGGTGGTGGAAAATTATCCTGACCCCGTTTTTGAAAAGGGTATTTTCCCCCGTGATTATGAGGATATGTACCGTAATTGGCATGAGCGGCTGGCACAGGGCGAAGCCCAGATACAGGGAGTTATCCCTCTGACTCCTGACAGAATTCCCTTTCATGTTCGCTATATAACGGAATTTGATAAAGATGGAAAGCCTGTAAAAGCCTATGGCTCTGCTACTTTGGCTGTAGATAACGAAAAGGAGTCTCAGCTGCGGGAAATTATTTCATCCCTCACAATGAAGTACACCACCGTATTAAAAGTGAATCTCGATTCAGGGGAAACTGAGGTACTTAATGTGGGCCGTGATTCTTCAGTTCAGGTTCAAAATCTGTATTATGAAAACAAAACTTTCAGCTTCGAGGATATAAAAGAAGATTATTTGGAGAATTATGTTTTTGATGCCGATGTTCCCAAAATGAATGAATTGTTCTCTCTTGATTCAATAAAGAATATTTTGGACAAGGAGCAGGATTTCACCCATAGCTATCGGATTGTTCGGAAACAGAAGACAGTATACATGCAGTGCCGTCTTTTTAGCATGTCTGATCAAAAGAGTGCCATTATCGCCATCCGCAATGTGGATGATGTGATGAAGCTGAAAATGGAAACAGAGGAGAAGCTGAAGCTGGACATTCAGAATTTCAGAGATGATATGGACGTTAATAATGCAGTTATCAATAATATGGGGGATAATATGTCCGATGTGGTGTACATCCTGGAGCATATCATTGATGGTAAGGAATCACTTAACGCAGAAGATGTAGATAGCCTTCATATGAATTTTGCACTTATGGAGGAGCTGGCTCAGGATATTAAGAAGGCCAGTGAGCTGAAGAGTGTGAAGGAAAAAGCTGAACCTGAAACCTTTGACCTTTATGATATTTACAAATACGTGAAGGCCTTTGCCGAGCCTATAGCTGAAAAGAAAAATATTGAGCTGTATGCTGATGAGAATATCAGCTCCCTTAAGTATTCAGAAGTGGTGGGAAATATGCTCTATGTTAAGCGTATACTGTTTAACATAGTGCATAATGCGTTGAAATACAGTCCTGAGGGAACGGAAATTCATTGCTCGGCTGAGGCTAAGGCCCATGGTGGCAGGATTAACTGCAAGGTAAAAATATCTGATGAAGGAATTGGAATATCACAGGAATTCCAGAATAATATGTTTGATGCCTATACCCAGGAGAATCGCCAGGTGGACCCTTGGGCCAACGGACAAGGCTTGGGGCTTTATGTGGCAAAGCAGCTGCTGGAAAAAATCGGCGGTACCATAGCAGTATACAGTGCCGTGGATTTGGGAACCATCGTAACCGTAACCATGTCCTTTGATATTGCTTGAATAATGGGGCAGGAGACAGTAATACAGTATGTGGCTGTTTCCTGTCCTTTAATTATTGATAATGGTTTTCTTAAAAAAATAGATTTCTTCGAAGGGTAGCAAAATTTTAATGGATAGAGTATAATAACGAGAGTATGTTCTGTTATTGCTTGTATTTTTTAGGGAGGTAATGAAATGGCAGGAGTCCCTAAATTAAATAATATAGATTTTGGCGAGGGAATTCCCTTTAAGGTGGTAGCTCCATTTGAGCCTATGGGTGATCAGAATCAGGCCATTGAGGATTTGGCTGGAGGTATCGAAAATGGTCAGGAGGCCCAGGTGCTGTTGGGTGCTACTGGTACAGGAAAAACCTTTACTATCGCCAAGCTCATTGAAAAGGTACAGAAGCCTACGCTGGTTATTGCCCATAATAAGACCTTGGCGGCTCAGTTGGCCAGCGAGTTCAAGACATTCTTTCCCAACAATTATGTGGGATATTTTGTCTCCTACTACGATTACTATCAGCCTGAGGCATATATAGCTTCCACTGATACCTACATAGAGAAGGATGCGTCCATAAATGATGAAATTGATGAGCTGCGCCATTCTGCCACCTGTTCTCTCTTTGAGCGGCGTGATGTCATTATTGTGGCCAGTGTGTCATGTATCTATGGACTTGGTTCCCCTGAGAGCTATCACGAAATGGTGCTTTCCCTTCATAAGGGGCAGGAGATAGACAGAAACGATATCCTGCGCCGTTTGGTGAATATGCAGTATGACCGTAATGATGTGGTGCTGGAGCGTGGCCATTTTCGGGTACACGGTGATGTGGTGGAGATTTTCCCGGCCGGATACAATAACCGTGGGGTGCGCATTGAGATGTTTGGTGACGAGATTGATCGCATTGTGGAATTTGATGTGTTGACGGGAGAAATTTTTGGCGAGCGCATTCATTCCATGGTTTTCCCTGCATCCCATTATGTAACCCCAAAGGAAGATCTGGAGATTGCCATGGGCACCATCAGGGCAGAGATGGAGGAGCAGGTCAAGTTTTTCAAGGAGCATGACAAGCTCATTGAGGCCCAGCGCATTGAACAACGCACCAACTACGATTTGGAAATGATACAGGAAATGGGCTATTGCTCAGGGATTGAGAATTATTCCCGTCATCTGACTCAGCGGGCTCCCGGGGAGGCACCATATACGCTGTTGGATTATTTTCCGGAAGACTTTATGATGGTTATTGATGAGTCCCACGTTACCTTGCCACAGCTCAGGGCTATGTACGCCGGGGACCGTTCCCGAAAGGAATCCCTGGTGGATAATGGCTTTCGCCTGCCCTCTGCCTTTGATAACCGTCCTTTGAGATTTGAGGAATTTGAGCAGCGAATAAATCAGATTGTTTATGTATCTGCCACTCCCGCTAAGTATGAGCTGTCCGGGGCCCAGCAGGTGGTACAGCAGATTATCCGTCCAACGGGGCTGCTTGACCCAGAGGTGGAGGTTCGTCCCTTGGAGGGACAGATTGATGACCTTTTGGGAGAAATAAAGCTTCGTGTAAAGAAGGATCAGCGGGTGCTGGTAACCACCCTTACCAAAAAGATGGCGGAAAATCTTACGGAGTATTTAAAGGAAACTGGTATCAGAGTAAGATATCTTCACTCGGATATTGCCACCTTTGAGAGAGCGGAAATTATCCATGATTTGCGGGCCGGCGAATTTGACGTGCTGGTGGGCATTAACCTTCTCCGTGAAGGACTGGATATGCCTGAGGTTTCCCTGGTGGCTATTTTGGATGCGGACAAGGAAGGCTTTCTCCGTTCAGATACCTCCCTTATTCAGACCATTGGTCGTGCTGCCCGCAATGCCGAGGGCAAGGTTATTATGTATGCTGACAGAATCACTGATTCCATGAAGCGGGCCATGGATGAAACTGAACGTCGCCGGGAAATTCAGCAGGCCTATAATAAAGAGCATGGCATTGTACCAAAAACTATTATCAAGCCTGTAAAAGCACTGATTGAAACCACTCTGGTGGCGGAGACAGCTGCTGACTATAAAACTGATGCTGGTAAGAAGAAAAAGAAGCTCACTGCCAAGAACAAGGAGGCTCTTATCAAAGCCCTTACCAGGGAAATGCAGCAGGCATCCAGGGCCCTGGAGTTTGAAAAAGCGGCAGAGCTCCGTGATATGATTTGGGAGCTGGAAGGAAAGAATAAGTAAATACTAGGATATAGAAGAGGTTTTTAAATGGA
>DFHJ01000065.1 GCA_002372665.1 Anaerovibrio lipolyticus | reverse complement strand
GTCTCTTATAGGGGGAGCATATCATATAATCCAGGCTGCTGTTTTCTCTTGCTTGGCTCTATTCAGTTTGGCTTGCTCCTCTTTCTCGAACCATTCTAAGGATGCTCTGGCAGTCTCTAATGAGTTCTCCTGCTCTATCATTTTCTTTCTTAAGCTGTAGATTTGATTCTGAAGCTGCTCGGACTCCTGCTCTGCCCGACTCAATTTCTCCTCGGACTCCTGCAGCTGTATCTGCTGCTGACTCAACATCTCGGATTGTTTGTCGTTCAAGTCGGATAGCTCCATCTGCACTTGCTCCAATTACCTTTACCTCACTGTAATCTGATTGTAGTATATGATTGGTGTCACAAAGAAGTGTAACAGGAACATCATATTTACTGGCCACTTCCTCCGTCTGCCTAACTACTGGGCATCCATCTGCATCAACAAATATTCTCATATTATCCGTCTCTTTCATTTATCCTTGGCTCGTATTATATTCCTTGGCAATCTCTTGGAAACTCCTTTTCCCATCAATATAGTCAGCATATACCAGCTCCGGTGATTTCCCGTGATAAACCTTACATATACCACATATTTCACAATTACCGCGACAGTAAAAATTATCGTAAATATACTTCTCCCGCTCCGCAGCAGTTGAAGCCTCGATATCAGGAGGACTTCCCATAATAACACATCTCCTCTCGTTTATCAGTTTTACAGGACAAATAATTATTTTTCTATAGTATATCATGCATTACAAAATAAATACTCTCAAATTAAAGGAAAGCAAGATATGTTTGTCGAATTTGATTCAAGGATTGGAAAGTGTTTTAAGGGAGGTTAAAACCGATGGGAAAAATTATGTTTAAATCATTAGCTATGACATTATTGGCATCCGTTGTTGCTACAGCGGCTCTGGCAGCCCCTATGCAGCAGGCTCACCAAATCGATATTTTGTCCCAGACAGGTATGGGAAGTAAAGGCTGGTTTGTAACGCCAGCAAAGGACAAGGATTGGGAAAAATGGCATTATGCCATAACAGATCTTGATCATGACGGCAATGTTGAGCTTTTCAAGGCCAAAGAGGCAGGCCTGGACGGGGCACCTTATATCCAGTGTGAGGAAATGGACGCAAAGACCTTGGAACGGCGTTGGGGTGTTTATCTCACTGGGGGATCAGATTATCCTGATCTTTTCAGTGCACCGGATTCAGCAAAAAATCCTCAAATATATGCAAATCCTGGGGAAAGGATTTATTATTACATATTTGACAGCGTAAAATGGCAAACCGAATTTGAGAACACCACCAAAACCTATGCCGTACGCTTGGTGGACGATTTGCTTATTGATGAATTTGCCATAAAGAGCTGGCAATTATCCGGCTATGATGGCACGGAAACCAACCACTATTACCTGCCTGGATGGCTAAACAGCAATACAGAAAATCATACCGCAGATGAACCTCCTGTAGAAATTGATAAATCCAGATATGACAATCTCTTGCAGGAACACTTAGGCGGCGGCCAAATTCAACAAGGAGCCATCGGTTGGATGGATACCAAGAAGTTATTTACCCAGCTTCAGGAAAAGAAATCCTTTAATATGCTATGGGATTCCTACAGGGCTTTCAAATAGTATCCAAACCTAATATATCCCCCTAAGCACCATATCGCTTAGGGGGATATTTCTTTATCTGCAACTTATTTATACTTTTTTACAAACAAAAATATGGTCTGATTATCCTTTGAATAATCATCAGCCCGCAGCATTTCAGTAGTAACTGGAATATATTTCCCACCTATAAGTCTCTTATATGAAAATGAATAATAGTTCTTTTTGCCTTCAAAATATTCTTTAATGAATTCTACATCCATGTACTTTAAATACTTTTGTTGATCATCATCATAAATATACCCGTCTTCAACGTAACGCTTTATATCAACAGACAGAGAATATCTGGTATCATTGAAATTTTTAAACTCCTTTTCATCAATATGAATAATCTGATAGCTGTTAGTTGTAAGATTCAGCTTTAATACCTTTTCATACATACAGCTGAGGGCATTATGGGCACTCTGTCTGCCGGTACGGTCTACTCCCTTGAGAGCATAGTATTGCTCCTTATCACGATACATGCGCTCGTCGGCAATCTTGGCCATTTCATATATATTTTTCTCACAGCATTCTGTTTGGGTAACGTAACCCAAGGATATAGACATGCTATCCACCAGCTTACCCTGCCAGCCTTCCACCACACTGTTAAATTGGCAAATAAGCCTTGGAAGATTAGTTGGAGAAATATAAATAACCGCAGCAAACTCATCGCCACCGAGCCTATATACCCGACCGTACTGAGAAAAGCACTTTCTGAGGCAATCAGCAACCCCAATAATTAACTCATCCCCGGCATCATGCCCCAAGGTATCATTTACAATTTTCAGACCGTTAACATCAACAGAAAGAAATACCATGTTAGATTGCAGCTTTGAATTGTCATATTCCAGCAGATTTTCATTGTACATCTTGCGGTTATATAGCTGAGTAAGATCATCTATATAGGAATTATAAATTAGCTGTGATTCCTTGTTCTTCTCATAGTTTATATCACGAACTGCAAAAATAACCTTTGTGAGAACACCATCCTCATCCACCTGCCCAGGAAAAAGAATAGCCTCCAGCCAGCCGGTATTAATTCCTTCATATTGATAGGTAATATACTTTTTATTACGCAAACGATATCCCATGGTGCTGATTTCCGTAAAATCTACCATGCCAGATATATACTCCGGCTTAACCAGCATCCGGCACATATCCTTTACAGAAATACTGATATTGCCGGTGTCTCCCATAATAGTGTGAACATGATCCTCATCCACATATATTTCCTTATACATTTCTGTCACCAAATCAAAGGAATATATGTAAATATAAAATTTGGACATGGAATCAACTACTTCCAGCTGTTCACGTAAATTAGTATCGCAGTCAAAGCTCATTTCCATACTGCTATTTATTAAATTATCCATTAGCCTATGTGAATTGCTCATTTTTTATTACCTATTGAAATGCACAAACTAAAAAAATTACCCGACTATTTCTATTCTATTCGACTGATATATTTCTCTTTTGTTCATCTTTTTTCCTGCCTACAGTGTAGAAAAATAGAATTATTTAAGCAAATGGGGTATAATGTTCAAGGTCTTTTCATTTTAATGGGAAAACTAAATAAATAAAATTTTCATCTTACTTGGGAGGAACGAAATTGGAAAATAAAAAAAACTTTGGAGCATTGCTGCCTATTGCAGTTTTTGTGTTCCTTTATCTGGGACTGGGTATTACCCTGGAATACATAATGGATGTACCCATGGGGTTTTATAATATTTCAGTAGTAGTTGTATTTATGATAGCCCTTCTGGTGGCCTGCATTCAGGCAAAGGATATTAATATGAATGAAAAATTAAAAATCATGGCTAACAGCATGGCTGACCCCAATATCATAACCATGATTTTGATTTTCCTTATGGCAGGAGTTTTTGTTGGTGTATTGGGACGTAGCAGTGCTGAAAGTGTGGCATATTTTCTCCTTTCCCTTATACCCGCGGATTATGCTATTCCTGTTTTATTCCTTATCAGTGCTTTTGTATCATTGGCCATGGGTACATCTGTGGGAACCATTACCCTTATAACACCTATTGCCATCGCCATAGGTGGCTGCACCGGTTATCCCATGCCCCTTTGTGTGGGCACCGTAATGGGAGGAGCCATGTTTGGTGACAACCTTTCCTTTATTTCTGACACCACCATTGCTGCCTGCAACGGTCAGGGCTGTAAAATGCAGGACAAATTCAAGGCTAACTTTAAAATCGCTGTTCCTGCAGCCCTTTTAACCATAATAGCTCTTTACTTCCTCACTTTGGAACGTCCGGCTGGAGACCTTAATATTGAGGAATATAACCTTATTAAGATTATTCCTTACCTTCTTGTACTCATTGGCGGAGTAATGGGCTTCAATGTGTTTTTAGTGCTTCTGATGGGTATTATCAGCGGTTCTATTCTTATGCTGGGCATGGGTGAAATATCTTTCTTGGACTATCTGACAAATATTGGCAAGGGTACTGCCGGAATGTTTGAAACCTCCATGGTTGCCATTCTGGTATCCTGTATTGGTGGACTTATAGCTTACAATGGTGGATTTAATGCCCTTCTTTCTACAGTACATAAGATTTTCAGCACGAAAAAGGGTGGTATGCTGGGTATAGGTATGCTGGTAGGCTTTATGGATATTGCCACCGCCAATAATACCGTAGCCATCGTAATGACCAACCCTATTGCCAAGAAAATTTCCGAGAGCTTTAATATTTCAGCCAAAGAATCCGCTTCCTTGCTGGATACCTTCTCATGTATATTCCAGGGAATTCTTCCCTATGGTGCCCAGATGCTGGTAGCAATTTCCATCGCCACCAGCCTTGGCTGGAATATTTCCGCTTTTCATGTACTGCCTTATCTCCTTTATCCTTATCTTTTATTGGTAAGCTCCATACTCTTTGTCTTCCTTCCAAGCATGGATGAGGATTAATTTTTAAACTTAATTACAGGCTAAAAAAACTCTGCTATTAATCAGTTTAACTGACTAACAGCAGAGTTTTTTGATTAGATAAATACAGTGCTTTACTTATTGCAGCCTTACCATACTAAAATTCGTTTTTCCGGAGCCAGATACATTTTGTCACCAGGCTTTATGTCGTAGGTCTCATTGAATTTATCAAATTGCTGTAATATAACATTGACCCTTAAATACGGCAACGGATGAGGATCAGTATTCACCTGAAGCTCTCCATACTCTTTGGTATATATACTTTGCCACAGCTTGCCGTATTGATTAAAGAATTGCTTGTAATTAAAATCCGGCTTATTCTTGGCAATAGAAAGAATACACTGCATACCGCCAATATCCGCAATAGTCTCTCCCTTATTGATTTCACCATTGCAATGAAGTCCTTCGTAGACAGTAATGCTGTTAAGATAATCCACCACTTTCTTTGCTCTTTCATTGTAGGCTGCCTTATCCTCAGGTGTCCACCATTCCTTCATGTTACCGTTTTCATCAAACTGGGACCCGGTGGTATCAAAGCCATGGGAAATTTCATGGGCGATAATCATACCTATACCACCCATTTTTTCCTCATAGGAATAGTCACTGTAATAAAATACTCCGTTGAGAATACCCGCAGGAATATTAATGGAATTGTCAGCTATATTGTACATGGCATTGACAGTGTAGGAAGGAATCCAGTCAATTTCCACCTCGCCGTTCATCTTCTTGATGTACTCACCAATCTCCCATTTTAAAAGGGCATTACGCACATCAATAAGATTCTTGCACTTGTTCAGCTTAATATCATTCCACTTCTTAGGCTTATCCGGCATAACTGCACGGACCTTCAGATTATCCAGCTTGGTAATGGCCTTTTGACGGACCTCTGGAGACAGGAAGGTTTCATTCTGAAGCATCACTCTATAGTAATTAGTTACATCAGCTATTATACCTTCAATATCCTGCTTTACTTCCTTGCTGCAATACGCCTCGGCATAAAGATTGGACAAAGGGCCTGGCAATACGGCCTTTACATATTCCACACCTCTTACCCAGTCCGGAACACGTCCTTTATAGCCCCGCACTGCCAGATTATGCTCCATGGCAACATCATTGGCAGCCGAATTAAGCATTTCCATATTTTCCAGCATTCGATAAACAATAAGGGTATCCTTCATGTCCTGAAGATGCTCCTCGTTGTAATATGCCGCCAAAGCCTTTATATACGCGGGATTTGGTACAGAAAAGCGCTCTGCCTGGTCAAGCCCGTATTTATTGAGATAGGCCATTATGGGATAACGACCAGCCATCTCCCTCAGTTCATCAAGGGTTACAGGATTATTGGTCTTTTGAAGATACTCCGCCTTGGAGGCCTCCTCACGAGTATACATGCTGCCAGCCAAAGCATACTCCAAACGATACATGGCTTCTATCTTGGCCTTGGCTGTCTCCTCATCGTACTTTGCCAACAGCATCATTTTCTTGGCCGCCACATCATTGGCTTTTTTTATGCGTCTGCCCAATACCGTCATATTTGAATATTCCGCCGCATCGCCCAAGGTAAATCCCATAGGAATAATATTCATGGCATAATGCTTGGTATCATTTAAATCTGGCTGCAAATCCGGCTCACAAAAGGCACTGTTCGGAACTTCATCACCAATAATGTAGTTATCCATATCCTCCAGAGTCTGAATAGCCTCTATTTTATTCACATCATCCATTAGAGGCTTCAAGCCAATTTTATCACGCCTGTTCCAATCCTTAACCATCCTATATACCTTTTGGCAAATGGAGGCATCATGGCTAAACAGCGAAGGTGTTTCCAATAAGGTAGCAATATTATAATCTACCTTGCTTATTACCTCGTTGAACACATCATAGGATGAGCTGATACCATACTCACCCATTTGCTTTATCCAATAATCGTTATTGTAGGAATAGAAATTATCCTTGGCGGAAAAGCTGGGAACCTCATGCTTCTTGTCGATAACGCTGACATCCATCCATGGACTGCCACCATCAGCAATAGGCTTGTTGGCACTGAAATATTTTTGTTCAGCTACATCAGCAGCTGCCCCCTTTGGCTCCTCCTTTTCCAGGATAACCGTGGTCTGCTGAACATCATTTATCTTTGATGCCTCAGAGGCATTAGGCAAAAATACAAAGGCGCAGGCCATTGCCAAAGCCAATAGCTTCATTTTAAATTTCACAAAGACCATATTATCACCGCCATTTCACATCAACTCATCAGCCCTTGGCTGACTCCTGATTGTACACATCCTTTAACAGGGTTTCCTTGCGCAGCTCAAGACATTCGCACTTTCTGTCCTCAGCATCAACATTTCTGATGGTTTCCAGTATAATCTCACCAATCATTGGTGCATCGTCATAGAAAATGTCTGTCATGTCCTGATGAGACCATTTTTTAATGCCCTCGCCATAATTTACGGTAAAATACAATCCCGCATAGCAGGCACCTATCTCACGGGCAAGATATACCTCAGGGCACATGCTCTGGCCCACGATATCTGCATGGCCGTTAAGCATTGCCACCTCAGCAGGACTTTCAAAATGTCGGCCGTCGGTTACAGCGTATGTACCTCTGGTGAAGATGCGTCCATCAAAACGTTTTTTGGTGGCCTTAATAAGGGCCTCACGAAGCTCAGGGCAAAGGGCATCACGCATTATGAGCAAATATCTGCCATCCAGCATAACATCCTTGCGCGTGGACATATCGAGGTAATCATCCGGTACCATGAAATCACGGATGTCCAGGAGCTTATTTACTGTTCCTACGCCACCCTCAGATATAATACGCTTTACGCCCGCCTCTCGAAATACCCAGAACACCTGACGGGAAGCATCTGCTCTGGTGACCCCACTGCGCCAGCCGTGCATTCTTACTGTGAGAACGTGCTTCGCTCCTACAGTAAAATGACGGAAGGCCGGGCTTTTGCCGTATGGAGTATCAAAATAAAGGTTCTCTGCCACTATTTTAACATCTTCATCCTTTACATTGGCAGGAAAATTTGAGGATAGAGTACCAGAGCCACCCACCACAGCATAATCTGCCTTGGGAATCATATTATCAGCCATATCAGAACCTCCGTAAAATCTCATACTCTGTATTTCTTTGGGCTGGCTTTTTGCCGGCCCCCTTAATCATTTCAACCATCTTATTAATAGACATATCATAAGCTGTTCCTGCGGCCCTCACCACGTTTTCCTCCAGCATAATGCTGCCCAAATCATCTGCACCGAAGCCTAGAGTCAGCTGGCCGATACGTTCCCCCTGGGTTACCCAGGAGCCCTGAATGTGCTTGATATTATCCATATACAGACGGCTCATGGCCAGATTGCGCATATAATCCCAACCAGATACCTTCTCCCCACCCATTTCAGTGTTGTGTGGCTGGAAGGTCCAGGAAATAAAGGCTCTGAAGCCTCCTGTCTTATCCTGAAGCTGACGGATTCTTTCCATGTGTTCAATGCGCTGAGCCATGGTCTCCCCCAGACCGATAACCATAGTAGCCGTTGATTCCATACCAATGGAATGGGCACACTCCATAACATGAAGCCAATCATCAGTCATTATTTTCTTGGGGCTGACTCGCTTGCGCACCTCATCCACCAGTATTTCAGCACCGCCGCCTGGAAGGCTGTCCAGCCCCGCAGCCTGCAGCCTTTTTAGACACTCCAATATGGAAATGCCCTCCTGATAGGCAAAATGCTGGATTTCCGTGGCTGTAAAGGAATGAATGGTTATATCATATTTGCTCTTAATGGACTTTAGCATATCCTCATAATATTTAAGGCCCAAATCAGGGTACAGTCCTCCCTGAATCATAAGCTGGGTACCACCAGCATCCACAGTCTCCTGCACCTTTGCCAGGATTTCCTCATTTGTCAGAAGATAGGCATCCTTGTGGTCCTTGCGACGGAAAAAGGCGCAAAAACGACACTCATTTTTGCACACATTGGTATAATTTATATTTCTGTCCACAATAAAGGTTACGGTATCATCAAACCGTTTGCGGCGTTCTGCATCAGCCGCACGTCCCAATTCTATTGGATCTCCGTTCGTAAGAAGCTCCACGGCCTCCTTGGATTCCATACGCATTTATTCCACCTCCCTTATTGGATGATAGAAGGTATCTCTCTCCACAGGAACCATACCCGCCTCAGTAATGAGCTTTCTAAGTCGCTCTCTGGTTGTGCCAGTACCAGTCTTGGCCCCAGCCTCATGGATAATTTTCTCCTCACCGATGGTACCATCCAAATCATCGGCACCAAAACCGAGGGCCAGCTGTGCCAACGGTGTTGTCAGCATAATCCAGAAAGCCTTGACGTGATCAATATTGTCCAAAATCAGACGGGACATGGCTATCATTTTCATATCCTCCCAAGAGCCCACACGCTTTAGGTGACTAAGCTGGGTATTGGCTGGATGAAACGGGAAGGCAATAAAGGCCTGGAAGCCACCTGTTTCGTCCTGAATATCCCTTAGGGTAAAGAGGTGCTGAAGCCGCTCCTCAATGGTTTCAATGTGTCCATACATAATGGAGCAGTTGGTGCGAATGCCCAGTTCATGAGCCGCTTTTATGGTTTCTATCCACTGGGCAGTGGTAGCCTTTTTAGGGCAAATTTCCTTGCGCACACGATCATTAAGAATTTCTGCACCGCCACCTGGCAAGGAGGACAAGCCTGCCTCCTGCAAAATCTTCAAAATATCCTTTACAGATTTTCCTGTCATCTGGCTAAAATGCACCACCTCAACAGGTGTAAAGGCCTTAATATCCACCTTTGGAAGAGCCGCCTTCACCTGGCGCACCACATTCAAATAATAATCGAAGGTCTTGGTTGGATGCAGCGCACTGACAATATGGATTTCCCCAAGATTTTTAACTTTTTTTGCATCCTCAAGAACCTTGGCAATATCCTCAGCTTCCATAACATAGCCCCGCTTGTCCCCCTCCTCACACTGGAAGGCACAAAGAGGACAGCCGGAGGTGCAGATATTGGTCAGATTTATATGCCTGTTTACATTATAATAAACATTTTTGCCGCTTTTCTTTTCCTTCATTTTGCGGGCACAGGAGGCCAGAAAAAGAAGGTCATTATCCTCATAAAGGGCAAGGGCATCCTGAAGGGTCAGACGCTCCCCCTTTTCGGCCTTTGCTCTTGCAATTTTTATAGCTTCTTCAGTCATTTTGGTAAATCTCCTTAAGAACTAAACTGATGCTCAATCGAAGCGACGCAATATATTGAAATTGCAGTCACAGGCAGCCGGAATGCGGCCTGCATCACGAATAATCTTAATAATATGGTCCTCACTAAGAGCTGTAGGACTGGTTGCCCCAGCATCGTGAAGAATAGTTTCCTTATGGACAGTACCATCAATATCGTTGGCACCAAAGCCCAGAGCTATTTGGGCCACCGGGACTGTAAGCATTACCCAATAGGCCTTGATATTCTTAATATTATCCAGCATCAAGCGGGAAATGGCCATGGTTCTCAGGTCATCCCACATGGAGGTCTGCTTTACACTTTTTCCCAGCTCTGTGTTCTTAGGCAGGAATGGGAAACATATAAAGGTCTGAAGACCTCCCGTTTCATCCTGAAGATCACGTAATTTTATGAGGTGATCCACCCGCTCCTCAAGGGTTTCAATATGACCGTATAACATACTGGCATTTGTTTTGATTCCGAGCTTATGGGCTGTTCTTGCCACCTCAATCCATTCATCAGCAGTGGCCTTCTTTGGGCACAGCTCAGTTCTTACTCTGTCGGAAAGAATCTCTGCACCGCCTCCCGCAATGGCTTTAAGGCCAGCAGCCTTTAATTTTTTAAGCACATCCTCAACACTGAGGCCGGAAATCTTGGAAAAATGGGTAATCTCCACCCCTGTAAAGCCCTTTAAATAAAGCTCCGGAAATTCATTATGCAGGGCTTGAAGCCGCTCCAAATAATCCTCAAAGGTCCAGTCCGGATGAAGTCCACTTACCACATGAAGTCCTGCCAAATTGGGGTCCTTCTTGGCATCACGAACAACATTAAGGGCCTCCTCAACAGAAAAGGCGTATGCTCCCTTGCTGTCCTTGTCCTTGCCAAAGGCGCAAAACTTGCAATGGGAGGTACATATATTAGTGAGATTTACATGGCAATTAACATTGTAGTAAACAATATCACCGCACTTCTTTTTCCTCACCATATCCGCCATATTGCCCAACCAGGCAATATCATGACAGTTAAAAAGACGGATACCATCTTCTCTGGTAAGCCTTTCTCCATTTAGTATCTTTTGCTCAATATCTGCATATTCATCAGTTGCGTACAAAACTAATATCCCTCTATTTCTATATATTCTCAATATGTATGATGTATTTGTTTGCATACGGAATACATTATACCCTAAATGTTCTTTTTTTTCATCCCATTTGCATTTATTATGAGGGTATATTCTGATTATTCTATGAAAAGATTTTTTAAAATAATAAATATAGTTTTATTTATTTACGTCAATTGCTTAAAAGTGCAAATGATTTTTCTTCAAATTTGAAAAATATATAAGTTTAGCTTATAATTAGTGAGGAAATTTTTTATACAGTGAGATTAGGAGGTAGAAAAAATGTTACTCGCTGGAATTATTATTGTTATTCTTACATTTGCGCTGATTATCAAAAAGGTAGAGGCGCGCCTGGTACTGTTCTTGGCCGGTATTATCATGTGCCTGATCGGTAACATGCCAGAGAATATTATGCCAGCTTTCATCAAAGCCATGACTAATAATTCTCTCGTACCAACCATCTGTACCGTTATGGGTTTCTCTTATGTTATGAAGCTGACTGAGTGCGACCAGCACCTGGTTCAGTCCATCTCAGGAGTTCTTAAAAAAGGCCGCGTTATTCTTGTACCGCTGTCCTTCTTCCTGACCTGGTGGATCAGCTTGGCTATCCCATCTGCATCAGGTTGTTCTGCAGCTGTTGGTAGTATTCTGATTCCTACACTTATTGCAGCTGGTGTTCATCCAGCTATGGCTGCTGCCACCGTATTGGCTGGTACTTGGGGTAGTGCTATCAGCCCTGGTAATGCTCATAACCCATTTGTTGCTGACTTGGCTGGCACCGATATGATGACTGTTATCATCAACGAGACCCCGGCTTCTATCATTGCTTCCTTCGCCTGCGTTGCTGTAATGACTGCTTATGCTGTTATTATGAAGGAAGGCGCCAACGAGGAGCGCAGCGAAGCTTATCGTGCTTCTCTCACTGAGGATAGTGAGCTGAATTTGGATTCCTTCAAGGTAAATCCTCTCAAGGCCATTGTGCCATTGGTACCACTGGTACTTTTGATTCTCAGCTCCAAGCAGATTGCCGTTCTTCCTGAAATGAGCGTTGCTCTCTCCATGATTCTCGGTGTTGTTCTTGGTCTTTTAGTTACCTGGTCCAACGCACAGCAGGTTTGCAAGAACTTCTTCAAGGGCATGGGTGACGCTTATGCTGATGTAATCGGTCTTATCGTCTGCGCCAGCATTTTCACCACTGGTATGTCCGCTATCGGTCTTACCAAAGCCATGACTGACCTTATGGAGGGCTCCCAGTCCGCAGCAGCTGCTGCCGGCACCTTTGGTCCTTTCCTCATTGCTGTTATTTCCGGCTCCGGTGATGCCGCTGCCTTTGCATTCAATGGTGCAGTAACTCCATTTGCGGAGCAGTTCGGTCTCAGCATTATGAACCTTGGTTCCCTGGCACAGATTGCCGGTGCAATGGGTCGTTCCATGTCCCCAGTGGCTGGTGCTGCTATTATCTGCGCTGGTCTGGCCAAGGTTAATCCTATGGAAGTAACTAAGCGCAATGCTCTGCCTTGTATTGCAGCAGCAATTGCACTTATGCTTTTCTTATGATTAAATAATTAATTAAACGGAAGAAGGAATTTCCATGATTAATGAACAGCGTGTGCTGGATGAGTTTTTGGAATTGGTGCAGATTCGCTGTTCCACTCATGATGAGCGTGAGATAGCTGACCTGTTGACAAAGCGTTTAGAGTCCTTAGGGGGTACTGTAAAGGAAGATAATGCCGGCAGTAAAATCGGTGGTAACACCGGTAATTTGGTGGCAGATTTCCCTGGTACCGTTGAAGCTCCTACTACAATGCTTACAGCCCACATGGACTGTGTTGAACCATGTGAAGGTATAAAGCCTGTTATAAAGGACGGTATTATTCGTTCCGATGGCACCACTATTCTTGGTGGTGATGACAAAGCCGGTGTGGTGGCTATTTTAGAGACACTGCGTCAGCTCAAGGAGAATAATCTCCCTCACGGCCCACTTCAGGTGGTGTTCACCGTAGCTGAGGAAAATGGTGTTCATGGCTCCCAGAATCTGGATACCAGTCTTCTCCACTCTGATTTTGGTTTTACCCTTGATACTCATAATCATCCAGGTTCCATGACCTTTATGGCTCCTGGCAAGAATCAAATCAGGATTCACATTGAGGGCAAGGCAAGCCATGCAGGTGTTGACCCGGATTCAGGCATTAACGCTATCTGTGCTGCGGGTATGCTTATCGCTGATGCTCCTCAGGGACGCATTGACGAGGAAACCACCTGTAACCTTGGTAAAATCGTTGGTGGCTCCGCTACCAATGTGGTGGCTGAAAGCTGTGATGTATTCTATGAAAGCCGCAGCCGTGACAAGGCAAAGCTGGATAAAATTACCAAGGACATTTGCGACCACTTTGTAAATGGTGCAGCCAAAACCCGTTGCAAGATTACTGCAGAGGTTAGTCCTGATTATGGCCCATATTGCCACGAAAAGGACTCCCCAGCTATCAAGACAGCAGTTAAGGCCGCTGAAAAGCTGGGACTGCCTGTAAAGCTCGAGGAATCCGGCGGTGGCTCCGATGCCAATCACTTCAACACCTATGGTGTCCCTACCGTAGTTCTCTCTGTTGGAATGGAGAAGGCCCACACAAAGGATGAGTACATTGAGATTAATGATTTGTACGACTCTGCACGATGGACCTTGGAAATCGTAAAAACCGTTGCTGAAAACAAATAAAAAATAATTTTCCCTTCTTTAGGGCAAAAAATGAGGTTAGCCGTTTTGGCTAACCTCTTTAAATTTAATTTTTTTTATACTTTAAACTGTCTTACAGCCTCCTGCAACAGCTCTGCCTGGGCACTGAGCTCCACAGAGGCGGAAGCACTTTCCTCAGCCGTGGCAGAATTGGTCTGCACTACATTTGATACCTGTACAACCCCCTGATTAAGCATTTGCAGTGAGGAATTCTGCTTGACAGAAGCATCGGCAATTTCGCTGACAAGAGATGCCACCTGACCTACCCCATCCTTAATGCTCTTTAAAGCCTCAGAGGTTTCATTGGCCAGACGGGTTCCAAGATTAACCTTGGTAATGGATTCCTCAATAATATCGGTGGTTTCCTTGGCGGCCTTGGCACTTCTGGCAGCCAAATTTCTTACTTCCTCTGCCACCACTGCAAAGCCCTTGCCGTGCTGGCCTGCCCTGGCCGCCTCAACAGCTGCATTAAGGGCCAATATGTTGGTCTGGAAGGCAATTTCATCAATTACCTTAATAATCTTGGCTATATTGTTGGAGGATTCATTTATATCCCCCATGGCTTTTAACATTTCATTCATACGCTTGTTGCCCATATCTGCCTTGCCGTTGGCATCACTGGTAATATTGTTGGCGTGCTCAGCCTTTTGGGCGTTCTGGGCTGTCTGGTTTGTAATCTCCTGAATCGTGGCGGATAACTGTTCCACAGAAGCAGCCTGGGTAGTAGCACCCTGGGCCAGCATATTGCCACTGTCGGAAATATTTTTGGACCCTGCGGCCACCTGTGATGCCGAAACACCAATACTCTTCATGAGCTCGTGCATGGTGTTCTTCATCTTATTGGTATTTATTGCCAACTGAGCCAGCTCATCACTACCAACAACTGTAATATCACTGGTAGTAAGATCACCAGCAGCAATTCTGGTCATGGTCTCCGTAACATCATATACTGCATTCATCTTGCGGTTGATGATATAAATAGAAACTGCACCAACAATGAGGAACAGAACAACTGCAGCCAGTGCCATCTTAAACAAGAATTCCCGTTCCTGGGCTATAACAGGCGCACTTGGAGCACCAACAAAAAGCATGCCCACACGCTTGCCATTTCCATCAATAATAGGCTGATAGCAGGTGTAATATGGTACGCCAATTACATCCGCCTCCACATTGGCAACCTCTCCCTTGCCCATTACCGTGGCAACAATATCCTCATTAGCCTTGGTACCAACTGCACGCTGACCATCCTTCATAATATTGGTGGAAACGCGGGTATCATTGTTAAAAATGGTAACAGCCTCTTTCCCGGCCAGAGCATCCAATTCGCCGGAAAGGCCCTCCATCAAAACAGAGCCCTTATATAGCTTACCCTCCTTGATATTCCACTCGCCGGGGTACTTAACCTCAATCAGCTGCTCTACCCTCTCAGCCACATCAGCTACCTTGCTGATATAGGCTTCATCAAAGCCCTTTGCTGAATTTATGTAAGCCAGAACCCCCAGCAATACACACGCAACCAGCAAACAACCATCTACAAATATTACTGCCTGTGTTTTTAATTTCATACCCTTCCCTCTTTTCAGTGAATTGAGCCTAAAAATCTGACTTGCATTTTCGTTCATAATCTCACACCTGTAAAATTCGCTACGATATGTAAAATATCCTTTATTGGTATTAAATTTTTAATAATAATACTCTTTTCATTTGCAGATTTTTCCAAGAATTCCTATTTAAATGATATTTATTCGCATTTTTTTAAATCCCTTCACAAAGGTACCCAAAATAAGTATAATAAAGATGCAGACAAAATATTCAATATAGTCTGACTCTTTTTTCTAATCCAAGCAAGATGAAAGCATACATGCTTTCATTAGCCCTTACACGAAATCTAAAGTTCATCTGCATCTTTCAGATTTGATGAACTAAGATTTCATAGTAAAAAAGGGGGTGCATAGGTGAAATTCAAAACAGATGCTATTGGGTATGAGATTTATGGTAGAAGGTGATGTAATAATAGACGACCTTCTGGGAAACGTGGAGGTAGACCAGTAAGCCGTCGTCGAAGGTTGATGTTTTTGCCGATTATTAACTGCCGAATTATTAACAACCGTGTTATTAACTATCGTGTTATTAACTACCGAATTATTGTAATTTGTAAAATCAAAAAGCAGGATTCCTGTTTCGGGGACCCTGCTTTTCTTATGCTTTTCTTATGCCTTTTTATACTTTTTCGAACATATCCTTGGTGACGCCGCAAATTGGGCATACCCAATCGTCAGGAATATCCTCGAAAGGTGTACCTGGAGCGATACCGCCATCTGGATCCCCCACCTCAGGATCATAAATATAACCGCATGGTCCACACTGATACTTGTCCATAATAACTCTCCTCTCTTAATAAAAATATGTATATAAATAAATTATACATCACCCCAAATACCGGAAATCCACTTGCTTTCATTAACAAGACGAAGCTTGCGGTTGATTTCAAAAAGCTCATCCGTATCATGCTTAACCTTTTTATCATTTCCACAGGCAGACAAGGCATAAAAACGCTTCACCTGCTCTCTGGTGTATTTATTCTTTATGAGAATTGCCTGACATAAATTATTAAACAGCATATTGGTAGTGAAAAATTCTGTGTCGGTCTCACGGGCAAAATACCTTGTAAGCTTCAGCATGGTATCACTATATTCAAGAAATGCTCCATACAAATCCCCTAAAGTCTTGATTTCAAACCAGAAAAGGTGCCGCAGATGATTGTAGGCCGGTGTAGGCAAATACTCCATCTGAAGTGCGTTACTGTACATTTCAATAAATTCAAAATACTCATCATTCTTGGAAAGGTATTCATTAAGGGTTACCTCATCCAAAGGCAATATTTGGTATTCCCCATGGGCAATCTGCTGGATAATTCCATCCTTGTATTTCTGAATATTTTCACTTAGCTCCACAAACTGGTTGTCGGCTATTTCCAAAAGTCCCGCAATTCGGGAAAACTCACGACGTATCGTACTAGGAACGCCAAAGGAGCTCTTGTAGCCCAAATCATGCTCTATTTCTGCCCACGCATGCTGTAAAACAGTGCGAATCTGAATCTCACAGCGAATTTTGCAAAACTCTTGATTATAACCATCCTCAGGACGTAAAGAAACAATATTATGGAGAGAAAGATAACCAAACTGGGTTGCACTGAGGGACTCCCTCTTATCCACAGAATTTTCCTCATCCACCACAAATGTCTCCCGCAAAGCCTCGGAAATCTTGTCTACAGTATCATTCAGGTAACAAATAATACGGGCACCACAAAGATCCGTTATATCATAAATAGAGGAATATTTACCACTTTTGCGGCGCAGCTTATCTGCCAGACTGTCAACTGTCTTTATACGGTGGCTGACTTCCATCGTGAAGAAATTATGCTTTTTTATCATCTCCGTCAGTTTATTATGAAGGATTTCACCTAATTCATTGTAGGTATCAATGTTCTTTGAGTAAGTCTGAAGTATTTCTTTCTCCTTGCTCAGCAAATCACCGTACATATCTTCTCCCCCAAAATCTGTGATGATATCACACATATATACACTTATATTTATTCTCCACCAAAAAGAAAAGTCCTGCAAAAAAAGGAACACTTGACAAAAAGCAAGTGCTCCTAAAAATATTTTAATTGTTATTTTTTAGTGGAATATTACATACCTGCTGCTGGCTCTTTGATTTCCTCCGCAGCTTCCTCCACATGACCTTTAATAAGTTCCGTACAACAGTGTTTAACCACAAGAACTGCCAATGTCATAAGTGCCAGTGCCAAAATCAGCTGAAGGCCATCCACCATAAACACGAAATCGCCGGTACCCAGCTTGGTGTAAATACCCATAACACTAAGAACCAATGCACTCATAGTAACCAAAAACATAAAGGTCATTGGCACATAAAGCATCCAGCCCTTGCGGCCAGTAGTACGGAGAAATACAGCCAAAGCGATAAGAACAAGGGCTGACAGAAGCTGATTGGCTGCACCAAAGAGTGGCCAGATGTTCATGTAACCTGCAAGACACAGAAGATAAGCCAATACTAGGGTAATTATGGTAGAAACATAGGTATTGCTGAAAAATTTGGCCAAAGCCCCCTGCTCCTCACCTTCATCAGTTGCAAACAGCTCCTGCAGGGACATACGACCAATACGGGCAACGGAATCAATAGTAGTCATTGCCAAGGCAGATACACACATGGTCATAAAGCAAACTGCCACATGCTGTGGAAGGCCAAACATCATGAAGAAGCCACCAACTGCACCGGCAAAAATCTGGAAAGGAGTACCCTGAGGGAGCACTCCACCAGATGCGGCAGAACAAACGATTACAAGTGCAACAACACCCAACAGAGACTCTACAAGCATAGAACCATAACCTACGGACAGCATATCCTTTTCATTGTCAATAGTCTTGGAAGAAGTACCAGAGGACACAAGGCTATGGAAGCCGGAAACCGCACCACAGGCAATGGTGATAAAGAGAATTGGGAACAAGCTCAGCCCCTTCACCTCAAAGCCGACAAATGCCGGCATACTGATAGTAGGATTTGCCACCAATACACCAATAACTGCTCCTGCCAGCATACCCAGAAGCAGGAAGGAAGATAGATAATCACGAGGCTGCATCAACAGCCACATAGGAAGAACGGAAGCAATGAAGCAATATGCAAATACCACATAACGCCATACAGTGGCATCAAAATACACAGGAAATGCAATACCAGCAGCCATCATGGCAAGGAAAAGCATCACACCTACAGCAAGCTTTACCCCCTCCTTGGGCTGGAATTTACGGATGAAGAAGCCAAAGCCCATGGCCACGAAAATGTACAGCATGGAAATAGATGCTGCGGAGGCATTTGGAACTGCCAGACTGCCATCCTTAGCAAAGCCGTTGAAGGTATTGGCAACGATATCAGCAAAAGCGGCGATTACCAACAGGGTGAACAGCCAGCAAAACAACAGAAACAGGCGGCGACCTGTTTTACCTACATACTTTTCAATAAGCATTCCCATCGACTTGCCCTGATTTTTTACAGAAGCATAAAGAGCAGTGAAATCCTGAACTGCTCCGAAAAATACGCCACCCACCAGCAGCCAGAGAAGTGCAGGAAGCCAGCCGAACATAGCGGCAATAATTGGTCCGGTGATAGGACCTGCTCCTGTGATTGATGAGAACTGATTGGCAAAGACTGTAAACCTTGAAGCAGGAGAATAATCCTTGCCATCCTCAAATTCATGTGCTGGAGTGTTGGCATTCACATCAATCCCCCAAGTCTTTACCAGCCATCTGCCATATACCATATATGCAGCTGTAAAGAATACAATTGCAAAACCAACAACCATTAATCCATTCATAAATAATTCCTTCTTTCCATGAAAAATATCACCTCATCCGTCAGCCTACGGCTGCCACCTTCCCCAAAGGGGAAGGCTTAAACAACACAAATTAAAAAAATCCTCCGTCCTCAATTTCTTGAAGACGAAGGATTAACTCCGCGGTACCACTTCTCTTACTGTCTATACAGACAGCCACTTTATAGCAGACCAGCATCTGCCCTTTTTGATAACGGTGAAGACACCGGAGAAACTTATTGCAGTATACCTATACTGGGTTCAGTCCTCTGCTGACAGGTGATAAAATACAGAATATGCTTTGCCTCACTCACACCACATTGAAGCTCGCTGAAAAGCACTACATCTGCACTCGCGTCCTGAGTCTTTGCATTTGTGTTGTTTTGTTGTGACATATAGTAACACTATCCCCAATATAGGTCAAGGAAAATATTTATTTTTGTAATATTTTTCTATAAAAACATCAAGCTGTCAGACAATTGTGTGCAAATTATCCCTTTTTGTAGGACAATATTTTACATAGTCCACTGTAAAAACACATTGTTGTATTTTAAATAGAATCATTTTGCATAGCCGTAATAATTCGCTCCGTTGGTAGAAAATGAAGAATAAGACAGCAAATAATTATCTCAGGTATAACTGTACATCCGTTATAAATAGCAGAATACATCACAGGAGATGTTCCTTCCGGTGCGTATGAGCCAAAAAACACCACTCCCGAAGTAAAATGACACATGAACTTTAAAATATACGCCACCATGGTACCTAAAATAATTCGCTTTTTAAATATAGACACCACTGCCATGGCCATATAAGGGAATGGATAATCAAACAATACCTGAACTGGATGATAAAAATACGGATCCATCATAAGCCCAATAATACCACAAATAAAACCAGCAAAAAGAGTAATACGACTACCATAACAGCAGGCCAACAATATAAGAGGTACCATTGTACCAAAACCCACATCGCCCCCCTGAGGCATTTTGAAAAAACGAATCTGGTTAAGCACTATTGTCATGGTAATAACCAGAGCCGTGCGTGAAATTATTTGTGCAGAAAAATGGTTATTATTTACTGAAATCATATTAACTACTCCAAACTTTATTTAATAATAAAACTTTTATTATTATACAACAAAAAATCTGTGTATTAAAAATTATTATTTATTATCTTTGATGTGCTATTTTTCCACCTAAAAGATTGGACTCATTTCCCTTGCTTACATTTTGTAATTTGGGTAGAATACAATTGATGAATAATGTGTACTTTAGATGATATTAGGGAGGTTTCTTCTTGGAGAAGATTAAAATTGAAAAGGGTCAAACCCTTTACCAGTGTGACGAACCAGTAGAATATTTGGATATCGTCCTGACTGGTGAAATTGCCATGACAGACGGAACCAATACAGAGGTAAGCCTCACCAATGGTTCTATGATAGGTGCAACCTACAAGCCAGGTGAAAGCTATACCTTCAATTATGTGGCAAAGGACACAACTATCATCCTGCGCTTTGATTATGAATCCGAGGATGATATTGTAACTGCTGTAACCAGTACACCTGCTGTGGCCCCTGCAATTGCTGCTGCCAACATGGAGGCTGCCAAAAACACTCTCATTGCTTTATCTGAGGCTACAGATGCCGCCAACGATCTCTGCAAGGAGCTAAAATACAATTACAATGAATATCAGTTTATGTGTGTACAGCTGGAAAAAGCTCCATCAAAGTATCCACTTTTGGATGTTTTGACTGCGCCGGAGCCTTCTGAGGCCCTTGCCGGCTGGCAGGCAAATATTTGCAATGCCTTCTGTGATAACAAGGAGGAGCTGGAAAAGAGCTTCTACCCGCTCAATGTAAACTTCTGTGTTGAAACCGTTATGCGTGCCGCTTCTCTTGGCCGTTACTTCATACAGGAGCTTCTTTCCATTCTGGAATTTATTAACACCACTAAATCTACATCTGCTGACTTCACTTCAGAATTCTATGATGTTAAGTCCCGTGTTGGCGGTGACAGCTCCACTTCATCCGGTGCTGCTCCAACCATCAAAAATGCAATTGATATGATTTTGGCATTCTCCGGTGTGGATTCTGAGGTGGCTGATAATTTTCGCAAGGATGTTAAGACATATATAGATGTTGAGGACCGCCATTCCCACTCCGATGAGATGCGCCGTCTCCGCAGAAGTCTTTGTGATGGCTTCTACAAGATTTACGAAGAAGCCTTTTATAAGAGCCTGGAAACTGACCACCTGCCTGTAGAGGTTCAGATGTTCTTCTACTTTGGCTTTGTTGATGAGGTTATGGCCGGTGAAGCCAATACCGAGTTCCTATATAAGACCGTAGTTGGTTGGGAGAAGGATCCACATGGACGCATTCTCTCATTCTATGATTGGCTGGTAAAGATATACAAGGGCGAGGCAATGCCTTCCAAGAATGAGTTTGACAGTGACTGGCTGGATTATCTCCGTGAAGAGGTCCGCAACAATAGAATGACTCAAAAAGAAGCCGACAAGCTGAAAGAAGATGGTCGCGCCAAGGTTGATTACGAGATTCATAATATGTTCATGGGTGCCAACAAAACCACCCATGGTCATCTGGCCTCCTTCGTGCCAATGTTCAACTCCCAGAATGTGATTCGTCCACTGGATAAATGCCTCCTTACACCATCAAATGTAAGAGCATCCTTCCAAAAGGTTTTGGACATTGATTACAGTCTGTTCTATCGTCCGGCGCTGAAATCCTATCCTGAATTCAAGATTCAGCATTTTATGTACAACACCGAAATTAAACCATATATCATCCTTATGCCAAATATTGGTATCCGCGGTCTTATGTGGCAGGAGGTGGAAGGCCCTCGCAAGGAGACTCCGGCTCACATGATGCTGTCCATTTTCCACACTGAAGATTTGGACGCAACTGTTGTAAGGATGTGCGCCTTCTTCCGTTGGGAAATGTGCCGCCGTATCATGGGTGTACGCTACTCTGATATTTCCGAACCATCCCTTACCTCCGAGTACACCAACTATCTCCAATTCTATCGCAAAAACGGTTACCTCTCCAGTGACGCCAAGGAAAGCATTAAGATGGCACTACAGAAGGCCCGCAACGATTATAAGGTGGTATTTGTGGCTGACTATGAGAAATACATCCTCAATGAGGCCCAGGGTATGTCCCGCCTCAACAAGGAAGCCCGTGAAATACTCTTTAAATACTGCACCTTCTCTGCAAAATACCGCAGTCTCCGTGGCAGTACACCACAATATTCACAGCTATGTGAGGCCTTTAAGCTGTCTCAGGCCAACCGTCTCCATAATCTGGATCTGACTCTCAGAAAAATGAAGAGCATAAATCCAGATAACGTGGCTCCGGAGGTTCCTTCTGAAATCAAATTTGCAAAGCTGTAAACAGTATGAATATCAAAACATGATTTAGCAATCAAATCCACAAAACGGCCTACCAGAGTATCTTAACAAACTCTGATAGGCCGTTTTCATATTACCTATTCTCAAGCATTCTTAAGCTGATTATGGTGTAATAGAGCTATGCCCATTTAAAAATTCAGGGCCGAAGCTCATGGGAAGAAGCTCCGCCAAAGTCATTTCCTTAAAATCTTCCGTGGATTTTCCTATAATAACCGTAATTTCTTCAGGATTGCCAAACTCCCTCATTACCTGCCGACATACACCGCAGGGAGCACAATAGTCCTGTATTTTCCCATCAGGTCCCCCCACTATGGCCACCGCCACCAGCGTGGCTGATTTATCCTGGGCTATGGCATGGAAAATAGCATTTCTCTCCGCACATATCCCCGCCGGATAGGAAGCATTTTCCACATTCACCCCCGTGTATATCCTTCCATCAGACATCAGCACCGCCGCTGCCACATGAAAATGAGAGTACGGCGCATAAGCATGGGAAATATTATCCAGTGCCTTTTGTATGAGCTCTTTCCGATCAAAATCTATAGCCATAATTCTGCTCCTTTGTATTCTAAATTTCCAATTATCCGATATTTTCTAATAACTGTGGTGTATGATGTGTGTTTTTTGATAGGTTGCTTTAATTTTATATTTTATATTTTATATACTTTTTGTTTAATTATGTAATAATTTATAAATAATCCCCTAATTTCTTTTATGTATTTTCACAAATATGTTATAATTAAGTTGCTGCTTTCCTCTATACTACGGTAGCGGAGGAGGTGTCTTATGAACCATTTAACCTTCCTTGAATCTGTTATTGCAGGTATAGTAGCCTTCTATATTTGTAAATGGCTGGACAGATTCTTAAAATAAGCAGTCAGCCGAAGACTGAGCACGGTCTATAAACGTGCAAGAACCCCTGTGATAAGTGTAGCAGACTCATCACAGGGGTTCATCTTTTGGTGAATATGAACCATCAACCTTCTTAAACACCATTTGCCTTGCAATTATTATACCCCATAAAACATTACCTGGCAAGTATAGTTGCTTACTATATTTGCAAGTGGCTTGACAGACACCTGCCATAAGCAGCCAGCCCCGACTGAGCACGGCCGTTAAAAGTGCAAGACCCTCGAAGATGATTAGTTTTCCACGCCATTCATCTATCGAGGGTCTCTTTTTGTGCCTATATGTCGTTAGTCAATCTTTCCTACGACAATTATAGATTTTTCAGAAAAAAAAGTCAATAAATGTGCAAGAACCCCTGAGATGTAAGTGTACCAGACCTCATCACAGGGGTTCAACCTTTGGTGCATACGAACCTCATAACATAAAACACCATCTGCCTTACGGTTATTATATACTACAGTATTTTTTTTGACAAGTTTCCCTTATATAGAACTGTTTCTTATCTCTATCTGGCACATTTTCATGGCTTTTAATGCTCCCTCATGGCTTTCTGGGGTTACTCCGGCACAGCAGGAGGCATCCACGGCAATTTTCTGTTCCGGACTGGCTGCCTTCAATATCATTGCATTAGAAATAACGCATATATCTGTGCAAAGCCCCACCAATTCGACCTCATCATATTCTTTCACCAATGATGGCAGCTCCATGGAACCAAATGCCGGCTTTTTTATTACAGCCTTTGCCTTATCAAGATATGGCTGCAAGGCTGAACATATCTCCCAGCCCTTTTCTCCTTCAATACAGTGCTCAACAGGAAGGTTCTTCCCCTCCTGGGTGGAAAGATAATCCTTATGATGGGTGTCCTGGGTAAAAATCAAGTCGACGCCCCTTACAGTCCCCAGCTTATTCACCAGCTTAGGCAGCATCTCCTGCGCCTCGTCGGTTCCCAAGGCCCCATCAATAAAATCATTTTGCATATCCACGATAACAATACATTTACTTGACATAAAATATACTCCCCTCAAAAATAATACTCCTGCATAAAATTATACCGCGAAATACCAAACACAGTAAACAATATCATCAAATGATACATACCAATCCTGCACGACTTAAGCCCCAAACCCAAAATTTTAGTTGCAAAAATATCGTTTGTCATCTAAAATGATGCATATACAACAAAAGTCGAAGGGAGGTAAAACTGGATGTTATCTTTCAAGGACATTCCCTGCTATTATCTTAAGCTCCGTTGGGCTGAGATGCTCAGCAGAGATTTTTATAACAAAAGAATGAAGGATTGTGGCATCACCGGCAGGCAGTTCACTCTGCTTTTCATCATAAAATACAACGGTGGCAGCTCCCTAAGCGAATTGGGCGATATGATGAATTTGGACAGATCCACCATTAACCGCTCCATTCAGCCCTTACTAAAAAAAGGCTTATTGGAAGACCGCAAAGCGGAAGGTCAACGCAACAGCAGTATCTGGCTTACGGAACGCGGCGAAGAAGTCTTTGACGAGTCATCAAAATCCTGGAATAAGGCTCAGGAGGATTTTGCAAAGCTATACACCAAAGAGGAGCTGGAAAAGTTCGACTCAACTCTGGAATTATTAAAGCGATTAGAGGATGATTAATTTTATAAGGTATTTGATGTATATGCACCAAATACCACAAATCAACACATTATTTAAAAAGGAGCTTTATTTATGCAACGTTTATTTTTCTTGGATAATCTAAAAGCCTTCGTGGTCAATTGGATGATTTTACTGCACATAGCTTTATGCTATATCGTTATGCCACTTCCCTGGTGGTATGTCCTTGATCCCCAGCCAAGCGTCGGCTTAAATTATTTTGTTATGATTACCGACATGGTTATTATGCCAATAATGTTTTTTATATCAGGATATTTTGCCATCCGCTCACTGGCCAAGAAAACTGGCAAGGATTTCTGGATGCCAAAGTGGACACGTATAGGTATACCATGGCTCATCGGTATATTGATTATCGCTCCACTTACCAGTATTATCATGCCATATAGCCGTGGGCTCTGCAATGACATTTGGACGGCTCTTACAAAATATTACTGGTATGATGCAGCTACTGGCGGTGCCGGCGAATTCTTTAATCAGGTTCCATTCTGGTATCTTGGAATGTTGCTGCTGCTCTACGCCATGGCTTATTTCATTGTTAAAATTCGTCCATCGTATGCTCAGCAAAAGGCTCCTAGTTCCCCAAAAATTTGGTTATTCCTGGGACTTACCGTATTTACTTTTATAAATGGCATGATCATTGATATGATTACCGGTGACGAATATCTGTGGGTAAATTTTTTCTATATTCTTAAGGTTCAGGTTAGCCGTGTCTTATTATATGTCCTATATTTCTTCCTTGGTATTCATGCTTGGCGCCGCCACTGGTTTGAGGAAGGCTGTTATGTTCCTTCTGCCGCCAAGTGGACTCCATTGTTTATCATCTCCGCTGCCTTCATTGACTGGTCCTTCATTCACAGCCCAGCCATAGTAAGCAGTCCATTGGAATTTCTCTTTTATATTTCCATTAGTCATGCCATGCTGCTTACTTCCAGTGTCTTTGCCCTGTTAGGCATATTCTACCGCTTCTGTAATTTCACCAACAATACTCTGGGAAATCTGGCGTCTACCTCATATACCATGTATTTCTGCCATACAATCTTCATATTCTGGCCATCTCTGTATATGATGAATATGAATATTCACGCCTTCTATAAATTCATTATTGCTGTCATCATTACCTGGCCAATAACCTTTATCTGCGGCAAGCTGCTGCTTAATTCTTCATTGTTTGCTGGCAGCAAAAAGGCAAAAATTACTTCTCCTGAAAGCAATCCCATTTTAACCTCATCCAAATAATTCATTAATATTACTGCCAATTAGGGCAGCTAAAAAAAACAATAGCGTTATAATCATACTTTTTTTAACTTTTACCTGCTCCGGCTTCAAGGACAAATATATTACTATATGGTTTTCTATTTTTTATGCACAAGAGACAAGTACAGTACCGGACACAAAATCATCAGTGTCCCCAAAAATTCCGGTAGCTGATAAAGAACATCCAGCAGCCACACTGACAGCAAAATTGCGCTGACAGGCTCCACCAGCTCGTAGATGGCCGCGATCTGTGGCTTAATATATTTCAGACTGGCCAGAAAGGTCCAAAAGGCTATTGCCGTACCAAACAGAACGGTGTAAACCACATTTAAAATGGTAAAGGTATCCATTTCCACAGTTTCCGTGATGGTCCACGGTTGAACTATTGGCAAAAGAGCAGTGCCAGCAAGCAAAAGTCCCCAACCCGTCACATTTGATGGCCGAAAATTCTTCATAAGATACCCTGGCTGCACAGTGTATATTACGCCGAAAACCGGCAACAATATTCCGTAAATAATCCCCTCCTCAGATACGGACAGGGTTGTCATATCACCATGGGTTGCCATTACCACCGCTCCCGTAACAGCAGAAATACAGCATAGTATTTCGTAAAATTTCGGTACAGACTTGCTCCGCAGGGACATCCACAAAATAGTCGCAATTGGTGCCAGACTCACAAATACAGTGGCCATGGCGGCATTCATATGCCTCACGGCGGACAAATAAACGTATTGCACCCACATTAAGGTAATGAAGCTGAATATCAGCATCTGAATAACATTTTTTCTGCCCTTCCAGGGTGCAAAAAAATTCTTTTTATATATAAAAAAATCCGCTAATAAAAGTACAATTCCTGCAAAAAACATGCGGATTGTCACCACCCACATGGCAGGCAGTCCCTTGTTTTGAACAAGATACTGGCAGGTTACCCCCATTATGCCCCACAGGATGGAGCCGATAATCGCCAGGATTGCCCCTTTTTTTGCCGGGGAAATATCAACCATAAAAGACCTCCAAAACGTAATATATTAGCATTTTTTTAAACGATAAAATACCCGGCACAAGCCCATAAACATTATAAATACCCCTAAGCTTGCCAAAAACTGTAAATAATCCGAATAATAAAGCACGGAATAATCCTTTAGGGTCAACGCAATGATGTTGATTATGGTACACCCCAAAAGCACACCCAGACATTTTTTCTCAAATGAGGTTATTTCATCTGCGTCATTACTATAGGAATATGCCATTACCGATATAAAAAACGTAATGAAGGACAACAACGCCCCCAAATGACCAATTAACATTTACAAGCCTCCAACCAATTAACCTTTTTACCTTTGATTTCGTCCAGAAAAAATCGGACTGCGTCGGCCAGTCCGATTCACGTAACAACTATTTGTCATACATAGTTCACACACTATTGACTGATATCCACATTTGAACTTCCAATGGCCAAACCATCATCAAAGGATGCGGTGTACTGATTAATCATATCAATTATCCCGTCACCAGTAAAGCCCTTTGTAGCCGTAGATTTCCTAGTATGCTTATCTTCACCGTCAAGATACTCCTCAGGCATCTCCTTGTATTCTTTGCTATGGGTAAATTCATCCCAGGCATTTTGTATAGCCCGCAGCTTATAGAGAAGCTTTTCAATAATTTCCGAGGCAGCATCCTTGGCACTGTTATTTGAGGATGCAGCCTGTCCCATGGAAGCAGCATCTGAACCATTGTCCTCTGATAATTGTTCGCCACCATTATCCCCATCGTCAGCCTTATTTAATTCGCCCATAATGGTATTAATTTCTCGCATTACAGAGGAAATAATCTCTTTAGCCACATTTTCTGATGCCCGTTTATCAGTGGCCTCCGTTTGGACTACATCTTCCGACACCTCGGCAGCCTCACCGCTCGCTTCACTATTTGTCATTCCAGTGCTAGCAGATGCTTCTATAGGAGCTGCATTGACCATAGCTGCCCCCATGTTATTATCTACATTAACATTAGCTGCAGCATTTACATCCGTACCAGTCATTGCGTCAGCTCCATCAGCATTGATATCCGCCGATATATCATCACCCATGCCACCAGAGAAGGAGGATGCACTGCCTCCAGCTCCTACACCTGCACCAGCACCACCACCCTTGGCTGCCGTCAATTCAGCCAAAGCCTCACTGGATGCCTTTAATTGAGCCCGCATCAAAGCCTGCCGTGCCTCAGCCTTGGTATGGCAGCTTGATAAATCCCGTTCCAGCTCCTCCCTGGCACGTTGAGCCCCTTTGGCCTTGCGATAAAGAGCCGGATCATTTTCCCGCAGGTAACTCAGTTCATCTGACGAAAGCTTACGTCCGCCCTTTAGCTTTGATTTAATCGTGGCAGTCCTTATTGGATCACTATGCTTGGTACTTTGATTAGCACTAATCTTTTGTAAAGCACTTTGCAGCTTTTCCGTCTTATTGGGTATTAGACTCTGTCCTGTTTTTATGCGGTACTTGGCAGCTGTTTTCAAATTCCTTTGCTGCACGTATGCACCGATACGCCCAATTCCCTCTAACATAAGAACACCTCCCTGTAGTTCTATCAACATTATATCGAAATAATATAATTTGGAATTAAACTACTCATAATTGACACTTATTTATGATTTTGCTATATTATGTACCATAAATATATTGTGCCGCCGGGTACGTCCTATGCTTGTTTCATTAGGCCTTTGAAGAAACAGCTGGACGTGCCCTTTTCTTTTGAAAGGGGAGGTTAAATTGTATTGGATATATTTGGTTATTGCCGGCATGTTTGAAACAGTTTGGGCTGTGGCCCTTAAATACTCTCAGGGCTTTAGCCGCCCAATTCCAAGCTTTATTACATTTATCGGTATGGGCGCCAGTTTTTATTTCTTGGCCAAAGCCCTAAAGGGCATTCAATTGGGTATGGGTTATGCCGTCTGGACTGGCATTGGCGTCATCGGCACTTTTATTGTCAGCATTATACTTTTTAACGATTACATAAGGGGCTGTCGCACTAATAAAAA
>DFHJ01000092.1 GCA_002372665.1 Anaerovibrio lipolyticus | reverse complement strand
CATAATGAGTCGCTTTTGGTGGGTGAGGGTGAGTCCGTATCCCAGGGCCAGACTATAGCCCTTTGCGGTTCTACCGGTAATTCCACCGGTCCTCATTGCCATTTCGAGGTTCGTGAAAACGGTGAGCCGGTAAGTCCATATAGTTATTTGTAATTTGTTTAAACACGTGCTCTTTTGCCTGCCCGTAGTGGCAGGTGAAAGGGCTCTAATTTGATTTGGGGTTATTTTGGAAATGATTGGAGAAGGTTCATGAGTCAGACTAAGAAAAATATTCTTCTTGTAATCAGCACCGTACTGGTTACTTTGGTAGTGACAGGCTGTGCCGCCCTTTATCTTATGGGTGGGGATTTGGCGAAGGCAGGAGATATGATTCGCTTTATTGCCACGGTGCGCTTTGTGGAAAATCACTTTGACGGTGAGGTGGATCAGACAGCACTTATTAATGGCTCCATCGATGGCATGATGAAATCCTTGGGAGATAAGTATTCCATTTATCTTGATGAGGATAAATTTCGCCAGCTTAATAATGTAAATAATGGAACCTTTGGCGGCATTGGCGTGGTTATGAGCTTTGCTGAGCCAGGGCACTGCAAGATTATGTCCGTAATGGAAAATACCCCAGGACAGCAGGCGGGCCTTCAGGACGGTGATGAGGTAATTGCGGTGGAAGGCACCCCCGTTTCTGAGCTTCAGCCAGAGGAAGTGGTGGGAAAAATCCGTGGCGTTGAGGGAACTCAGGTGGTAATCACTATTCGCCGTCAGGGGGAGGAAAATAAGGATTATACCCTTACCCGTTCCAGCATCCCCATGACTACAGCAGCCGGAGAAATGATTCCTGATACTGAAATCGGCTATATTCGCATTGCCTCCTTCAGCGAAAACACTGGCAGGGAATTTAAGGATGCCTTGGAAAAGGAAAAGTCACAAAATGCCAAGGGACTTATCATTGATTTGCGGGCAAATCCAGGTGGACTGGTTACTGCTTGTATGGAAATTGCCAATATGGTGGTGCCGGAGGGGGAAGTGGTGTCCCTCATTGATAAGTCCGGCAATAAGCAGGTGTTTAATTCCAGCATGACAGAGACGGGAATTCCTATTGTAGTGCTGATTGATGGCAATAGTGCCAGTGCTTCTGAAATTTTGGCGGGAGCATTAAAGGACAGAGGGGTGGCTACACTGGTAGGGATGAAATCCTATGGCAAGGGCTCTGTACAGACTATTTTGCCGTTGTTCCGTGGCGATGGTATCAAGCTTACTGTGGCCAAGTATTATACTCCATCAGGTACCAGCATTGACGGCATCGGAATTCAGCCCGATGTGGAAATAGCCATGCCGGAGAATCCTGTTGAGGATGTTCAGCTTTTGAAAGCAATAGAGGTAATGAAGGGGAAAATCCAGTAGGCCTGCCAAACTAATGGTATTTTAATGATTAGTTTATAGAATGTTTATATTCAGGTCATACAATATTACAAGAAATTAAGGCACAGCTATGTGCATTTAGATGATTTCCTCCTGCTGAAGGGGCAGGACCTTTGAAAGGATGTTTGTTATGAAAAAGAGATTTTTAATAGGAGCCATATTGCTGGCTGCCAGTGGCTTTTTGGTAGGCCCCGCGGCTGGTCAGTGCGCATCGCTGTCCCTGGAGGAAGCCATACAGACGGCTCTGGTTAATAATCCTGACGTGAATATAACCAGATTGGCGGAGGATACTGCTCAGGCAAAGCTGAGTCAGGCCCGGGGAAGCAATAGTTTTTCCGTAAAAGCCGGAACTACTTTCGGCAAGTCCGAGCAGAACGATAAAGGGTGGAACAACACCAATGGAACTACTATTTCTGCTTCTTTGCCCATATTTAATGGAAATATAACCGGCCGAAATATTGAAAGTGCAGAAATTGGCGTAGACATTGCCAAGCTCCAGACCCAGCGCAAGTGGGAAACCACCAAGCTGGCAGTTATAAAGGCTTATTACGATGTATTACAGGCCAAGAAACAGGTGGCAGTTTATCAGGATTCCGTGGATAAATATCAGCTGCACTTGGCTAATGTGGAGCAGCTGTACAACGCCGGCAGCAAGGCCAAAATAGATGTACTCCGTTCCCAGGTGGAGCTGGCTGATGCCCGCCAAATTCTGATTAAGGGGCAAAATACTTATGAAAACAACATCAGTATTTTGAAAAACCTTATGTATATGGATCAGAATGAACCGGTGGAGCTTACGGATGATTTCGTTTATGAACCCTTTCATGAGGATGTGAATTCCTGCGTTTCTTATGCTTTGGAACAACGTAAGGATTTAATCGTGGATACCTATCAGGTGAAGCAAAAGGAGCTGGCACTGAAAAATGCCTTGGCCGGGTATATGCCAACGGTGGATCTTAGTGTAAGCACCGGCTGGAACAAGCAGGTGACCCCAAGCCGTAACAATCACAGTGTTTCTGGAACCATCGGTGTAAGCTGGAATATTTGGGACAGCGGTGTTACTAAGGGAAAGGTAAATGCCGCCAAGGTGGAGCTGGAGACGGCAAAGCTGACTCTCAACAAGGATAAAAGTACCGTGGACATGAATGTCCGCACAGACTATAACAGCATGCGTGAAGCAGAAAAACGCTTTGAGTCCACCAAGGAGGCCGTGAAAGAAGCCCAGGAGGATTACTTTATTGCCAATGAGAAGTACAAGGCTGGAGAGGGTATCATGCTGGATATTATAGATGCCCAGAATGCCTTGGCCACGGCTCAGCATAATTACATTAGTGCACAGTATGATTATGCCAGATACAAGGCAACGGTGGAAAGCGATATGGGGCTGGATGTTCATCCTTCCACCTCCACAGTTTCCAATGCGCCATCAGAAAAGTGATGGGCTATTCTGAAGTGAGAAAAGAGGCAAATATATGAGAAAGAAAAAAACTTTCACTATAGCTGGCATCCTAATCGCAATTTTGGTGGTAATATTTGGCGGGTACATGTATTTCAGCAGCTCCAATGCAGAAAAAAACGCTGCCTCCACTGAAATGGCCCAGGTTCAGCGTATGAAGATAAAATCCACTGTGTCTGCCACGGGAACCATTCGCCCAGTGGATTCCGTAGAGGTTAGCTCCAAGATTACAGCCCGTATCAAGTCGGTGCTGGTAAAGGAAAATGACCATGTAACAGCAGGGCAGACTGTGGCTATTTTGGATGGCAAGGACTATGAGGCCTCCAATGATCAGGCAGAATATAAGTTGATTAATGCCAAGTCCAAGTACAATCGTGTGTCCTACCTTAATTCTATTGGTGCCAAGTCCCAGGAGGAGATGGAGGACGCCCAGCTCACCTATGATACAGCTGCCAGTAATCTGGAGAAAACCAAATCTGATTTAAGCGAGACTGTTATTGTGGCTCCTATGGATGGCATTGTGGTGGGTGAGCCTAAGAGTGCCGGAACCATGGCGGTACAGGGCAATAGCAATCCTACCGTTATTATGACCATTGCGAATATGAGTACAAAGCAGATTCTGGCCAAGGTGGATGAAACCGATATTGGCAGCGTGAAGGTGGGGCAGAACGCCACCTTTACCGTTGATACCTACACAGGAAAGACCTTTACAGCAAAGGTTTCCAAAATTTCTCAAACCGATGTGACCAACAGCTGGAACACCAAATCCAGCAACAGCTCAACTTCCTCATCGTCTACAGCCAGTGTAATTTACTACTATGTGGTGCTGGATGTGGATGATCCTGATAATCTGTTGCTGCCGGCTATGACAGCCCGTGTGGACATTGTTACCTCTGAAAAGGAAAATGCCCTTGTGGTTCCAATCTCTGCCTTGAAGACGGATACCAAGGGCTCCTATGTTCAGCTTAGCCTGCCGGATGGCACTACTGAAAAGCGCTATGTATCCACCGGAATATATAGCGATGAATATGTGGAAATTGAGGATGGCCTCTCCGATGGTGATACTGTAGCCATTACCTACAAGGCCAAGAGCAGCACTGCAACCACTTCCAAAAACTCCAGAGGTGGCGGCCCAGGCGGACCTCCGATTTAAGAGCGGAGGTTGATAATTAATGAGTAATATCGAAAAAATTACTATTAGCCTTAGGGGTATAAAAAAGCTGTACAAGGTTGGTAATCAGGAGGTGGCGGCTCTCAATGGCATAGATCTGGATATTAAAGAGGGAGAATTTGCCGCTCTTATGGGGCCGTCTGGTTCTGGTAAGTCCACCCTTATGAATATTTTAGGATGTCTTGATCGCCCAAGCGTAGGTTCCTACAAGCTGGATGGCCAGGAGGTGGCTCACCTTAGCGATGATATGCTGGCCAGAACCAGAAATCAGAAAATCGGCTTTGTTTTTCAGAACTTTAATCTTTTGTCCAGAATTTCTGCTCTGGAGAATGTGGCATTGCCCTTGGTATATGCCGGAGTAGATTCGGATGAAAGAGAAGAGCGGGCCATGTATTTCCTGGAGCAGGTTGGGCTGGCTGACAGAGCCGACCATCAGCCTAATGAGCTGTCAGGTGGTCAGCGTCAGCGTGTGGCCATTGCCCGCGCCTTGGTAAATGATCCCCAGATTATTATGGCGGATGAGCCAACAGGCAACCTTGATACCAAGTCCACCAAGGAAATAATGGAAATATTCCAGTCCATGCACGAAAAGGGGCGTACCATTATTTTGGTAACCCATGAGCCGGATATAGCGGTTTGTGCCAGCCGTCAGCTGCTGGTTCGCGATGGTGTCATTACCAGAGATGAAGGGAAGGGCGTGGTTTTGGATGTTGTTTAAGGAAAGCTTTTCCATGGCCTTTACTGCCCTTTTGGCCAATAAAATGCGATCCCTTCTCACAATGCTGGGCATAATCATCGGCGTTGGTGCCGTTATTGCCATGGTATCTGTGGGTATGGGTGTTAAGAGCGATGTGGTAAACAGTATTTCTTCCCTGGGAAGTAACATGCTTATTGTATCTCCGGGCTCCACCAACAGGGGCGGCGTCCGTGGAGCCGCAGGCTCCCGTACCAATCTGAAATACGATGATGCTAAGGCCATTAAGGAAAAAATAAAAAATATTGATTTCGTATCACCATCTGTATCACGGTCTTACCAGATTGTTTACGGCAACCAGAACTGGAATTCCTCGGTAATGGGTGTGACTCCTGAGTATATGTCCATCCGTTCCCTGGAGGTCAGCACTGGCTCCTTTGTCAGTGAGAGTGACAATAATAAGAGAAATCGTGTGGCCGTTATTGGAAGCACTGTAGCCACAAACCTTTTTGGTACAGCTAATCCTGTGGGGCAGAATATCCGCGTTAATAATCAGCCTTTCAAGGTTATTGGCGTGCTGGAAAGCAAGGGCCAGTCCTCCATGGGACAGGATCAGGATGATGTGGTTATTGTGCCGCTCACTACAGCCATGGAACGCCTTATGGCCATGGATTATGTATCCTCTGTTAATATTCAGGTATCTGATGCCAATAAGATGGATCAGGTTCAGGAGGATATTGAGGTGCTGCTGCGTCAGCGTCATAAGATAATCGGTGGCAAGGAGGACGACTTTAATGTTCGTAATATGACCAGTCTTATGGAAACAATGAGTCAGACCACTACCATGCTCACCATACTTTTGGGAAGTATTGCCGGCATATCCTTGGTGGTAGGTGGCATCGGCATTATGAATATAATGATGGTGTCAGTTACGGAGCGTACCCGCGAGATAGGTATCCGTAAAGCCCTGGGGGCCACCTTCCAGAACATCATGATGCAGTTCCTGATAGAGTCTGTTGTTATCGGCGTTATTGGCGGTATTATAGGCATTGGCCTTGGCTGCGGCCTGTCAATGCTGGTGGGCAAGTTTGGCAATTTCACCACGGTTATTACACCTTTGCCAGTGCTTGTGTCCTTCAGCTTCTCTGTGGGCATTGGCCTGTTCTTTGGAATTTATCCAGCCAGAAAGGCTGCCAAGCTGGACCCTATCGAAGCATTACGTTATGAATAAAATAGGAACACCTTCCCCGGAGGGAGAGAATGACATCAAAAAAACCTGTTGCGTTGCTGCAACAGGCTTTTTTATGTCATGATTAAAGCTTTATTTTGCGTTATATTCGATAATCTTGATACCACGATGCTCGTTCAGGTCGATGATATTGTCCTGATCGATTTTTATAAGAGGGTGTATGGCCAAATCATCAGGATAGCGGAGAATAGTACCGGTGAGACCATTGTTGAGAACTACAGTGGAGCCCAAGAAGGCATCCTTGATTCTCTTGAGGATTACAACGCAGATCTCAGGATCCAGCTTGCTGTACATCAGCTCAGTAATTTTGGCAATGGCCGCAAACGGAGTCTGACGTACAAAGCCCTCACGCTCTGTGGTGATGTTATCATAAAGATCTGCAATGGCAATGATACGGGAGAACTGATGAATCTTGTCACCGCTAAGACCATCAGGAATACCACTGCCGTCCAATGCTTCGTGATGCTGCAGGGCAGCCAGCTTTATTCCCTCAGACAGATCCGGACTGGTGGCCAGAATCTTGTAGCCATCATAGGTATGCTGTAAATATGTTTCGAAATCCTCACCCTTTAAAGTCTCCACCTGACGATTCTGCAACCGTTCAGGGAAATGAACCTTACCAATATCATGGAGGAAACCGGCAGTGATAAGGTCAGTAACCTGTCTTGATGGCATAAGCAGCCATTTTCCAATTACACCTGCCAAAATGGAAACACGGATGGAGTGGTTATATACGTCGTCAGCCATATGGTTGAGCTCGTAAAGGTAATCGATGGCACCACTTTGCTTGGACATTGGCATCAGGTCTTCCTTTACCAATTCCTTTGTCTTTTCCGCTGGTACCTTGTCATCCTTCAGAGTGGATGTAAAAATGTCATTTACCTCGTGTACTACCTCACGGTATTGGGCCGCAAAGGCATTGCTGCGGTTAAACATGGCCATGACATTCTGGTAGTTTGGACTAAGTTCATATTCATCTTTAACATATACATAAGGAACATTAAGGAATTCCAGCCTGGTGATGTGGGCCTTTGTCAGCAGCGTGTTTTCTGACAGCACCACCACCATATCATCATTCAGTATTGTACGAGCAAGCTCCATCCCCGGCTCCAACTCATCTATTGTTAATTCTTTCATACATAGCCCCTCCAATTCACTATTTACCATTGTAACATTCTATATGATACTGTAAAAATCCTACCATTAAGTAAAAAAATGTGGAAAAAATATATAAAAAGGACAAAAGTCTGATAAGAAAAAAGTAAATTTTAATATTTTATTATTTTTCCCTTGCAATACATTAACGAACTAAAGTATAATATGCGTATTGAAATTGCAATAACTTATTCAAAAAGGAGTGTATTGTTCTATGAAGAAGATTTTGGCTGTTTGTATGATGCTGGTTTTGGCTGTGGCAGCTTTGGCTGGCTGTGGTAATGATACAGCGAAGAAGGATGCTGCACAGAAAATAGTGGTAGGTCTGGATGACAATTTCCCACCTATGGGCTTCAAGGATGAAAAGAATGAAATCGTAGGCTTTGATATTGATTTGGCCAAGGAGGCCTCCAAGCGTTTAGGCTGTGAGGTGGAGTTTAAGGCAATCGACTGGAACTCCAAGGAGGCTGAGCTGAAGAGTGGCCGCGTGGACGTTCTCTGGAATGGTCTGGATATTACCGAAAAGCGTAAGGAGAATATGTTGTTCTCTGAGCCATACATGAATAATCGCCAGATTGTATTTGTTGCTTCCGATAAGGGTGTGAAAATCGCCTCCGAGGCTGATCTTGCCGGTAAGGTAATCGGTACCCAGAGCGGTGGCACCTCCGAGGAATATTTTGAGAGCAAAAAGGATTTGAAGGCTTCCATGAAGGAAGTAAAGTATTATCCTGATTTCATCAATGCTTTTATGGACTTGGAAAATGGTCGTATTGATGCAGTCGTTGGTGATGAGATTATTGGCCGTTACTACATCAGCAAGCACCCTGAAAAGATTACTGCCATTGACACTGTAATCGGTGATGTAAGCCAGTTCGGCTTTGCCTTCCGCAAGGAAGATCAGGCTCTCCGTGACAAGGTACAGAAGGTATTTGACGAAATGGTCAAGGATGGTACTGTAGCAAAGATTTCCGAAAAGTGGTTCGCAAAGGATATCACCCTTAAAAAGTAAAATAGTTATGAGGTGAGGTGCAGTTAGCTTTCGCGACGGTCCCGGTTCTAAAACTTTTTCTTGCATTTATATAGTGTAAAAAATCATAACTCGCTTCGCTCAAACAAATGATTTTTTCCACTAATATTAAAGTACGCAACAAAAAGCTTCTTAACGAACCGTGCCCTAATTGCTCAATCTAACTGCACCTCACCTCAGTTACTTTATGGACTGTTGCATCGTTTGCAATAGTCCTTTTTTTGATGTAAAATATATAGGCTTAGTGCTTTGCTATGGTAAAGCAGAAAAATGATAAAAT
>DFHJ01000076.1 GCA_002372665.1 Anaerovibrio lipolyticus | reverse complement strand
ATTCATTGGATTATGACCGCCAGCGGCAGCTAATTCATCCAGCTCTTCCCAAGAGAGTTCCCTCTTTTGCTTGCGCATTTCATGGAGATGGGCCTTGAGACTGGTCTTAACATTGCTGAGGTGTGAAAAATCCGTATTCAATAATTCATCTTGGATACTCATAATATTCACTCCCATCTTTTTAGTAGTTCTTATTTTACCATAACATACGGCTTATTGGCAGGAGTATTACAAAAAAAATAAAAATTGTGGGGATTTACAATGAAAATTTACTTCTACTTAGGGGTAGGCATTATTATTACGTTGATTGTGACATTATTTGGCTATAGTGCTTATTTAAATAGCCGCGGTGAAAACCAGATTGCTGAGCGTATGTCAAACCACCATTTGCCACTGACTGGTGTTAAAGTTCAGGAACGAAGCTTAATGCCTGTTGTTGAATTGGATTTGGTAAACCTATACTCAAATGATATGACGGATGTAGTGGCTTTGGAGAGTGGCCGGGTCATACAGCTATTTGTTGAAAAAAATAGTCATGTTGATAGGGGAAATCCCATCATAAAGCTGCTTGATGAGGATATACCACTTAAAATACGACAGACTGACAGTGATATTTTTGAAGCGGAAGCCCAGCTTGTAAAGGCGAGAAATACCTATAACCGCTATAGTCAATTGCTTGAAAACAATGCCATTTCCCTTGAGAGATTCGACGAGGCGGAGGCTGCATACAAGGCCGCTCAGGCACGGCTGGCCAATTTTGAGGCCCAACGGGAGCAGCTTTTGATAAGGCAGTCACGGGAAATCATAAATTCTCCTATCGATGGGGAGGTATTAAATCTTTATCAGACGGTGGGAGCTTATGTCAAGGCTGGTACTCCGGTAGCTTTGGTAGGTGATTTTTCTAATCTAAACTTCACTTCCACGTTAAAGGATATATATACCAAGCGTCTTTATGTTGGACGGGAATTTGATTTGACTGTCAGAGAAGGAGAAGGACTTCAGAAGTCTTATGGAGCAAATTTTTACTCCGGCAATTTGGGGGAGAATCAAGTTTTCCGTGCAAGGGTTGAAAAGATTACCCCGGATTTAAGTGAACCTGCATCCATACGTCAGGTGGTATGGAGCGTAGATAATAGAGTAGGGTTGCTGGAGCCGGGAGCATACAGCAAGATATGCCTTCACTCCAATTTGTCGCATAAATGCTTGTCCGTACCAGTGGACGCATTTATAAATGAAAATAAAACCCAGGTGGCTGTTATGGTTGATGGCCGTTTGGCTATACGGAACGTTGAAACCGGTATAACTGACGGAAAATATATTGAAGTAAAATCGGGACTTCAGGCTGGAGATATAGTTATTACTTCAGATACAGAGGGGATAGAGGAAGGAACACAGATTGATATTGTATTGGAGGATAACTAATCATGGCAGATGGTAGCAAATTATTTAGCCGGGCGGCTTTGGACAAACTGCGTTCCCCGGATAGATTGGATGCCCTCTTGCCCATAACCACTCCTATTGGTTGGATGGGATTGTTGGCTGTGGGCTTATTGTTGCTGTCCATTGTTATATGGTCAATTTTTGGTTCTCTGACTGTCAGGGCTGATGGTGTGGGAATGATTATTGACTATGGTGGTGTTACTGATATTAGCCATGTTACCGGTGGTAAAGTGGCCAGTGTTTATGTGCGGGAAGGTTCCCAGATTAAGAAGGGGGATTTGATTGCCCGCTTGGAGCAGTCAGATCAGTCCGCAGATACCAATATTGCAAAATTTGAATCAGAGTTGGCCAGCAATATGCATGATACGTCCAGTCAGGTATATCAATATCGGGCGAAGCTTTATAAACAGCAAATGGCTCGGGATGTGACCAGTGATTATGACGGTATAGTGGATGAAGTTATGGTTCGCAAGGGAAGTATTATTGGCAGTGGCAGTCCTATCTGTACTGTTCGGCTTACCCAAAAAAATGCTGATTTAATGGGAGTGCTCTATGTTCCGGTGGACAAGGGCAAACGTATAGAAACCGGCCAGACTATTCAGATAGTACCAAGTGGCGTTGATGCACAGGAATCTGGCAGTTTGGTAGGCGTAGTGCGTACTGTATCCAGTTATCCTGTATCTTTAAAGTCCGTTGAACAGCAGGTTGGCAATCCGGAATTATCCCAGCGCCTTATGGCCAGTGGTCAGGGGGCAGTAATGGAGGTGCGCTTTATACTGGTAAGGGATGAAAATTCCCCATCAGGGTATTTGTGGACCTCTGTGGTGGGACCTCACAAACCAGTTTCTGCAGGTAGTTTTTGCACAGGTTCTATTATTATTGAGCGTCGTCCTCCTATTGAAAAAGTATTTTATAAAATCAGCCAATGGCTGCGGAACAGGTGAGTCATATGGCTTTTGAATTCTTAAATAAACTTCATATTGGACAGGGAAATCGGGTAAAGGTGCCCACCATATTGCAGATGGAGGCCACCGAGTGCGGGGCTGCATGCTTGGCCATGGTATTGGCTCATTATGGCTTATGGATTCCCCTTGAAAAGCTGCGTGCGGAATGTGGCGTAAATCGTGATGGCAGTAAGGCCAGCAATATGTTGCGGGCGGCAAAGAGACGTAATTGCGAGGTTCACGGTTATAGCTGGGACGCGGAAAACATACGGGAAGAGCCGGAGTATCCCCTGATTATTCATTGGGAATTTAATCATTTTGTGGTTCTGGAGGGAATCATTAATGACAGGGTATATTTGAATGACCCTGCCCTGGGGCGCCGTACTGTAGATTGGGAGGAATTTCTTTACTCGTATACAGGTGTTGCCCTTACCGTTAGACCAGGTCCGGATTTTAAGCCAGAGGGCCATAGATACAATGTATTTAAGGCTGTGGGGGAAAAGCTGTGGCAGGATAAATGGGGAATGTGTTTCCTCATTTTGTTGGGGCTGTTTATGATTATTCCGGGATTGGCATCACCAGTTTTTAGTCAGATATTTCTGGATGAAATTTTAACTAACAAGCACCCTGATTGGATGCCAAATTTATGCCTGGCTATGACCGTATCCTTTGTGGTGTCGGCTGTGTTGACATGGCTTCGTTCCGTACTTTTGACCCGTTGGCAGCGTAAGCTGACCTTGGCAGATTCTTCCAGCTTTTTCTGGCATTTATTGAGATTGCCTATGCAGTTCTTTCATCAGCGATATGCGGCGGAGGTGGCAGGGCGCATCAACATGAATGAGGCTGTGGCAGGAGTTTTATCCGGCAGTGCTGCTACTGCTGTGTTGGATGGATTTGTAGCGCTATTCTTCTTGCTGCTGTTACTGCAATATAACTTTACTCTTACCATTATTGGTATTGTATTTCTAACGATGAATATTGGGGTACTTCTGCTGACACGTCGTCATTTAACGGATTTGACCATGCGTATACAGCAGGATGCAGGCAAGGAATATGGTGTAAGTATAAATGGGCTCACCATGATTGACAGTATCAAGGCTAATGGTAATGAAGGAGATTTCTTCATGAAATGGGCCGGATACAGGGCAAAGGTACTGAATGGTATGCAGGAAACCCAAATATGGATGCTGTCTGTGACCATGCTGCCAACCCTGTTATCTGGCTTGAATGGAGCTCTTATAATGACCTTTGGTGGTTTTTCCATTATGGATGGAGCGATGACGGCAGGAATGTTTGTGGCCTTTCAGCATCTGATGACGAATTTTCAGGCTCCTGTGAATAATCTGACGGGTCTTTATACCAGCCTGCAGACTACAGAAATGCAGATGCAGCGTCTCAATGATGTGCGCTGCTATGGCGTTGATACCCTAAACTATCCGGATGGAGAAGAATATAGCTTTGGTACCAATACATTGGAAGGCACATCAAATAATGAATTTAAAAAGCGGTTGTCCGGTGAGCTGACCATGGAGCATGTATCCTTTGGATATAGTCCATTGGAGCCTCCTTTGTTACAGGATTTTAATCTTCATCTAAAGCCGGGGCATTGGGTGGCTATAGTAGGATCATCCGGCAGTGGCAAATCCACAGTAGCCAAACTCATAGCAGGATTATATGAGGAATGGGATGGTCAGGTACTTTTTGATGGTAGACCACGGCGGAAAATTCCCCGCAATGTTATCACCTCATCTTTGGCTGCTGTGGATCAGGATATTTTCCAGATAACTGGAACGGTAGCCCAGAATATATCTCTTTTTGATGATTCCTTGCGGCAAAGTGACATTATCCATGGAGCTATGGATGCCTGCATTCATGATGATATCCTTCAGTTGGACGGCGGATATGATGCCAAGGTGGCAGAAAGTGGACTGAATTTCAGTGGTGGGCAGCGTCAACGGCTGGAAATAGCCCGGGCCTTGGCAGTAAATCCTTCCCTGTTAATACTGGATGAAGCCACCAGTGCTCTGGATCCTGTTGTTGAGGAGCAGGTGCTTACCAATATCCGTCATCGGGGCTGCTCCTGTGTTATTATTGCCCATCGCCTGTCTACTATTCGGGATGCAGATGAAATTATTGTCCTGGAAAATGGCAAAGTGGTGGAGCGGGGACGCCATCGTGATATGATGAGTCATGATGGTCCTTACCGTAGGCTTATTGAAGAACGGGAAAGTAAATGATTTTTTAGTGAGTTGTGATTTATGGAACTACAAGCGGGAAAACGCTGGCGATTGAAAAATGCTGATGAATATTTGTTGCTGCAGCGGGGCGCGATAGAAGTATATGCCGTTACGGCAGGCCAGGAATCATATCGTCAGGAATACCTTTTTGCATTAAAAGCGGGACAGGCAGTTTTTCCCGCATTTGATGAATTTGAAGAAATAGATATACTCATATATGCTCTGGAGGACTGTCAGCTTCAAGTAGAGAAATTAGCTAACTCTTCCAAGGAAAATTTGTACCCTCAAATGCAGGAATGGTTTAAGCAGCTTTCCTGTATTAGATGGGTAAAAAGCCTGGCTGATTTAGGCGATAACAGTCTGGATCAGAATGGCATGATGCTGGATGAGGATATTGCTTCTTGCAGCGATTTATTAAAATGTTTTGAAGAAAAGCAGCGAATTTTTTCAATGCTTCAAGGTATTCGCTTCTTGTCTGCAGATAAGCGGCTGGAGCGGCGACAGAATATTATAAGCCATCAAAAAGAAAGATTGGTCAATGATGCTATTGATAATCTGCTGGGAGAAGAAGAAATATTTTATGAGGAACGGAATACAGAACAACGTACCAAAAATCTGGAGGAAGCAAGCTTTATTATTCATTTGGTACAAAAATCCCTGCGCATGGGGCAATCGGATATAAGTATTCCGCCTGAAAGATTGAAGAAGCTGGATAGTATTGGCCTCATTCGACGGGTAGCTCAAAAGGCAAATGTTCAGTTACGTCTGATTAAGCTGGAAAAAAACTGGTATACCAAGGATTGCGGCACCATGATAGGATATTACGGTGAAAAAAAGGAAATGGCGGCCATAATACCACAGACACCTGGCCATTACAGGCTTATTACCAGATCCATGCCAGAGGGCATCAAAATAACTGAAGATGAAGCCAATAAGCTGGATATGGATGCCTTCCTATGCTATGCAGGATTTCCACGACGTAAAATGCGTATTAGGGATTTACTGCGCTTTATGTTCCGTCAGTGCTGGCTGTCAGACTATCGGACAATTTTGCTGGTAAGTTTTTTTGCTGGCATTATTTCATTGGTTACTCCAGTTATTACAGAAACAGTATTCCAAAATATAATACCTATAATGGATCGGGAGGGCCTGGTATCGGTTACTCAGGTCTTAATGGTAACCAGTTTCACTATGGCAGCACTTAGTATGATTCGTTCGGTGTCGGTTATGCGAATTGGTTCACGATTGGATATGTCCGTAGAAGCAGCATTGTGGGGACGACTCCTAAATATGCCGGAGAAATTTTTCCGCAGATTTACTACTGGTGAACTGGCCAGTCGTATGCGGGGCTTTGAAGCCCTAAATGAAGTGCTAAGCGGAACCTTTGTGTCATCAGTTTTTAATACACTTTTTTCTTTTTGGAGCTTGCTGCTAATGTGCTGGTACAGCCTAAAGCTAACGGCAGTGGCAGTTGTGATTTGGGCTATTTGGTGTGTTATTACCGTGGCAATTTATTGGCGGGTACTGAGTTATCAACGCAAACTCATTGCTGCTACCAATGCTGAGGCTGGTCTGGTTCAGCAAATATTTGCAGGATTAGGAAAATTTCGTGTTCATGGGGCAGAGGAGCAGGCATATAATCTTTGGAGCAAAGTTTTTGGCGAAACATGGCGTTGGAATCTAGCCCTGAGATGGCAGAACAATTATAATAGTATCATAGGTGCGGCTCAGCCGTTTATTTTGACAATGGTGTTGTATTATTTTGCAGTTTATGGTTTACAGGATTCATCCAATACTGTTGCAGATACTGAAAAAGTGATTATTGGCATTGGTTATGCCCAGTTCTTGGCCTTTGAGGCTGCTTTTACGGCTTTTAATGCCACCTTGAATTCTGTGATTCCATTAATTGGAAAATTTTTCTCCATACAGCCTCATATAGAAAATTTGCGGCCGATATTGGAGGAAATACCGGAAAATACTACTGATAAGGTGGAGGCTGACCCGTTATCAGGCGGCATAGAGGTGAGTCACTTATCCTTTGCCTATGGGGAGGATAATAAAGACGTGCTACACGACATTAGCTTTCAGATTGCAGCAGGTGAAAATGTGGCTATTGTGGGCCATTCAGGTTGTGGCAAATCTACTCTGGTGCGTTTGCTGTTGGGGTTTGAGAAGCCTAGAAGTGGGGCAATATATTACGATGGACAGTCCTTGGCAGAGTTGTCACTGCCGTCTGTCCGGTCCCAAATGGGTGTGGTATTGCAAAATGGGCAGCTAATGTCCGGAGATATTTTCACGAATATTGTGGGGCAAGCAGCCCTTACTCAGGATGATGCCTGGGAAGCCGCTGAAGCTGCGGGTATCGCTGATGATATTCGTGCGATGCCTATGGGAATGAATACTGTAATCAGTGAGGGTTCTGAGAATATTTCCGGAGGCCAGCGTCAACGAATTATGATTGCCAGAGCTTTGGCGGTCAAGCCTGCCATATTAATATTTGACGAAGCCACCAGTGCATTGGATAACCGCACCCAGTCCATTGTTACGGAAAGCTTGAATAAGCTAAAAACAACCAGACTGGTAATAGCTCATCGCCTGTCCACCATTAAAGAATGTGACCGAATTTT
>DFHJ01000052.1 GCA_002372665.1 Anaerovibrio lipolyticus | reverse complement strand
TCCCCCGGGTCTTCCTTCATTATATTGTCCAGCTTCTCATAAAAAGTCATGATGCTCACTCCTCATAATGCTGTTGTTTATTTTTTTGCTTTCCAAAAAATCATTTATTTCACTGTTCAGCTTGTTGGTTATAAACATACATCCCGGGGCATGAGTGATTACCAAAGGCAGCTTGGCGTGTTCAATTACCGCCTGAGGCGTTACTCCGCAGGCCCAAAATACAGGAATTTCACCTGGCTTGAAGCTCACCGGGTCACCATAATCTGGCTTCAATACATCCTTTATGCCCAGCTTTTCAGGATGACCTATATTAATTGGAGCACCGTGAACATTTGGAAAACGGCCGGTTATGGCATCGGCTATCATGGCATTTTGCGCCGTCATCGGCCGCATACTTACCACCAGCTCACCCTTAAAGATTCCCGCCGGTTCACACATGGTGGTGGTCTTAAACATTGGAACGTTGCAGCCCATGGATATATGACGAATATCTATATGGGCCTCCATCAATGCTTCCTCGAAGGAAAAACTACAGCCTATGAGAAATACCACAAAATCCTCCTGCCAATATGGTGTTGCATCAGTAACCTCCTTGGTTAATACCCCATTTTCAAAAATGCGATATTTCGGTATATCCGTAAGAATATTGGCCCCCTCACCCATATCCTTCACAAATTTGCTGCCATGAATTACTTCCAGCAACGGACATGGCTTGGGATTCTTTCTGGCAAATTCCTCAAAATCCCCGGCATATTTTTCAGGCAGAATTACCAAATTTGCCTGGGCGTAGCCATTGGCCATACCTGATGTCTGTCCCGTTATTTCACCATTTCTTATTTTTATCCATAAATCCTCAGGACGCATATCTCCATATTCTGACATCTTAGCCGCCTCCCCCTTTTTACGTTCACTTGGTTGCTTTCTCATTTTATTTCTTCCACGGACACCTGAAATAGCTGTCCGTCAATTTTTAAATTATAATTTATTACCCCAGGCCTTCTGTCCGGCCATTCCTCCTTAGATTCTTTATCCATAAGGGCAATCTGCTCCTTCAGTGCCTGCCGAAATTTTATATAAATGTCCTGGGCCTCCTCCACAGAGATTACTTTAAAGGAAATTTTACTACCGGGAGAACACTGGGCCAAAAGGGGCAAATCCGCTGAAATAACCGTGGCTATCTTGGGATATCCCCCGGTGGTCTGATGGTCAGCCATCATAATAATGGGCTGGCCATTGGGAGGAACCTGAATGGAGCCAAACACTATGCCGTCAGTAATCATATCCCTTTGAGTAGCCCGCTGAATCACCTCTCCCTCCAAACGATAACCCATGCGGTCAGATTCATTGGAAATGGTATAAACCGCACCATCAAGGGCTTTTACCGCCTCCGGGGTGAAATAATCATCCTGGGGACCCAGCACAATACGTACTTCATGGCTGTCACCGTGATTATTTTCCTGCCACAAATGATGATGGGCCATATATTCATGATCCGTATGGCGGATATGGGACTTCCCGGAAATAATGGCATTGGCCAAATCTGTAGGCCTTCCCGTATTCAGCACTTCACCGTTATACAGCTTGCTGCCTTCTGCGCCGCCTATTCCCAGCTTTAAATTGGTGGAATGGCTTCCCAGCACCAGCGGAACATCGATGCCACCATCTATGGCTATATAGGCTCTGGTCCCTTCCTCCATGGAGGCTACCTTAATATGCTGCCCCTTATGAAGAATCAAGGACTCATAGGCATGAACAGGCTTGTTATCTACCAAAACCTTTGGTTCACCACCTGTTACTGCCACCAGCACATCCTCGCTGGCCTCCAGCTCCGGCCCCAAATAGGTACATTCCAGCAATGGGGCATCATCCTCATTGCCTACCAAGGCATTGGCTATACTGGCAGAATATCTGTCCATATCACCGGATACCTGCATACCGCTGGCCTGATAGCCCATTCTCCCCTTATCCTGTATCGTGGTCATAAGTCCACTGTTAATTACCTTTATGCTCATTTTCCATCGTCCTAAATTCTTCCTTGGTAATCGGTTTAAATTTAATATACTGTCCAGCCTTTAACAGCACCGGCTCATTACGATTCACATCGTATAGCTTTAAGGGGGTGCGACCAATGATTTGCCAGCCACCAGGAGATTCCACAGAATAGATACCCGTCTGCTCCCCGGCTATCCCCACACTGCCGGCCTCAATTTTTAAACGGGGACTCTTTTTCCGCGGTGTGGCTATCGCCTTGTTCATGCCCCCAAGATAGGGAAAGCCCGCCACAAAGCCCAGCATATAAATGGGATATTCCGGCTCAGAATGGAGCTTTATAACCTCCTCCTCGCTGATATTATGGGCTCTGGCAACCTCTCCCAGATCAGGGCCATATTCACCACCATAGGCCACGGGAATTTCCACCACCTGTTTTGGTGGCATTTCCACCTCATCCAACTGAGTTACCAAGGCTTCCAGCCTGTCCCGCAGCTGCCCATAGCGAAGGTCCATAGGGTCATATTGAATAAGCAGGGAGCAATAGGTGGGTATCAGCTCCACAATTCCCCTGATGGGCTCCCGCTCCAGCACCATTTTCAGAGCCATAACCTTATGATTAATTTCCAGACTGATTTCCTGCCCGAACTCCACAGATACGGCGCAGTCTCCTACAGTAAGAATTCTCATAGCTTCCATTATTTCAGGCTCCTAACCTCTATTCCAGCACCTTCCAGGGCTTTGCGGATATTTTGTACCAGCTCAATGGCCTTTTCATTATCTCCATGAACACAGATGCTGTCTGCCTTTATACTGATTTCCTTACCATTAATGGAAATAACCTTTCCCTCCTTGGCCATCTTTACAGCCCTTTCCATAGCCAACTGAGGATCATGAATCACAGCTCCGGGGAGCTTTCTGTTTACAAGGGAACCATCATCATTGTAGGCTCTGTCTGCAAAAACCTCACTGGCCACTTCAAGGCCGCACTTTTTAGCTGCCTCCAGCATAACCGAGCCAGCCAGTCCCATAAATATAATGCTCCTGTCAACAGAGGCAATAGCCTCGCAAATACCAGTGGCAAGAGCTTCATCCTTAGCCGCCATGTTATAAAGGGCCCCATGGGGTTTAACGTGCTGAAGCTCCATTCCTTGTCCCCTGGCAAAGGCCATAAGCGCCCCCAGCTGGTATTTTACATAGGCCCCGGCCTCCTCAGGAGTCACGGTCATAGGACGACGGCCAAAGCCCATTAAATCCGGAAAGCCGGGATGAGCTCCCACAGCCACCCCATACTTTTTGGCCAAAGCCACGGTCTTTTCCATAATAAGAGGATCTCCGGCATGCCAGCCACAGGCCACATTCACAGAAGTAACATGGGGTATGACCGCCTCATCCATCCCCATAGTATAGGCACCAAAGCTCTCGCCCAAATCACAATTCAAATCCACACAGCTCATTTTTTCCTCCATTGGTAAGCGTTTTTCCTCAAATACAACAAAGGGACCCACATCCCAAAAGAAGCAGGCCCCTGTTTTCTTAATGTGCTGAGCCTCATCGCTCACATATTCAAATTTGTTATCAATAAAATCTGTAATCACTTTAATCAGCCATTCAGCTTGGTACAGCCGGTATATTCAAAGTATTCCCTAATCAGCTCGTCCTTAATGCGGTTTCTGGTCTTAGGGTCCTTGTTCCCCGCCGGTTTGCCATCCACAGTATCAGCAAAGGTAAGGAAGTTTGAGGAGGAGGTTATAAATATTTCATCCGCATCCATCAGCTCCTCCAAAGTGTATTCCCGCTCGTAAACCGGAATCCCCAGGCGATAGCAGGCCTGAATCATGTGGGTCTTGGCAATACCCCGTAAAATATACTGGTCATTTGGATGGGAAATCACTGCCCCGTCCTTTAAAATAGAAACATTGCTGTGGGCACACTCAGTAACAATGCCCTTACGATGGAGAATTGTCTCCGTGACCCCCTTATGATGTGCCTCCTGGGAATATAAAACAGCAGGGAGGAGATTCAGGGTCTTCACATTGCCGTATTCAAAACGCAAATCCTCATGGGTCTGTACCTTTATTGGATTTTCCATATCACCAATTTTGGAAGGGCGGATGTAAACCCACAGCTTGCCCACCATATCCTTGCTATATACATGGTCCCGGGCTGCCAGTCCACGGGTAACCTGCCAATATACAAAATGGGTATGGCCTTCCACCTGCTTGGTCAAATCCTGCAGGAGCTTCTTTAATTCATCCTTTTCCATAGGAATCTTAATATCCATAATATTGGCACTGGTATAAAATCTGTCCAGATGATCCTCTACCAGATAAGGAACGTGATTGCCGGCTGGTGTAGCCTCATATACACCATCCCCAAAGAAATGAGAGCGGTCGTTAAACGGTATCATTACTTCATCGGGGGTACCTAACTGTCCGTCATAATAAGCTAATTCTTTAAACATATAATCACTCCTATGATTAAAAAATTAAGAAACACTTTTCCTTGGCTACATTTTATCATTTGGCAAAGTTAATTGCCAGACTTTTCCAAAAATTAAACAAAAGAAAAAAGACAGGCTCCCTTGACAAAGGAACCTGTCATATCTGTATTTCTACAAAATTATTCGATAATTTAATTTTTATTCAGCCAGTCGGCCCATGGTTTCCACAATAAGCTTAATCTGTGGTGGGATAGTAGCCAGCTCCAGTCTTTCCTTTGGACTGTGAATATCGAAGGTGTTTACGCCAATGGATACCACATCCAGCTCTGGATTTTTCATAACATGATAGCCACACTCCAGCCCCGCATGGATGGTTTCCACCTTCATCGGCATCCCATTCTGGGCCTCAAAAACCTCCAGCATAACCTTGGCCAGCTTGCTATTTTGATTTTCCTTCCATCCAGGTGCCTGATTATCTATAACAGCAGTAAAGCCAGCCATCTGAGCCAGTATATCCGCCTGAAGGATAAACTCATCTATCTTGGCATCATTGGAGGAACGAGGGAAATAAGCAATACTCAATACTTCCCCATCCTTCAGCTTCACCATGCCGATATTGGCAGAGGTTTCCACCAGCCCTGGCACCACCTGGGACATGGCATACACCCCACTATGCAAGGAAATCAAAAGACGAATGATACTATCGCGGTCATCCTCACTCATAACACGCTGAGGCTGAGCAACGTCAGTAAGCTCAAACTCAATACCATTATCTACAGCACCATATTTATCAAGGCAGCTATCGTGCTCAGCATCAATAATCTCTTGGATAACCTGGTCCTCAGCCATGGTGGAGATAACCACCTCTGCTTCTGCAGGAATGGAATTTCTTGCCTTGCCCCCTGTAAAAGAGGCCAGCTCATAGGATATACCAGCCTCATCAAGAGCATTAAGGAGCATAGCCATAATGCGAATGGCATTTGCCCGACCTTTATTGATTTCCATGCCGGAATGACCACCAAGAAGTCCCTTGAGGTGTATCTTATATGCCTTATTGCCACTAGGTGCTGAATATTCCAGCTGACGATTGAAATCAATATTAACGCTGCCGGCAGATCCCACGGTGAGCTCGTCATAGTTTTCCGAATCACAGTTAATGAGATACTGGGCATCCTTAAGATATTTGGCATCCAGATGAACGGCACCAGTCATTCCCTGCTCCTCATCCACAGTGATTATGGCCCGCAGTGGTCCGTGTTTTTTCAGATTCTTCATAATATAAAGAGCCTCTGCAACACCAATACCATCATCGGCACCCAGGCTGGTACCATCTGCAGAGAGGAATTTTTCATCCCGCACCAACTTTATAGGGTCCTTTAACGGATCATAATTCACACCATGATCTGCCACACAAACCATGTCCATGTGACCCTGCAATATAATTTTTGGGGCAGACTCCATGCCATCAGTGGCGGGCAAATCAGCTATTACATTATTTACCTCATCCTGATGTACTTCACAGCCGATATCAGAAAAGGCTTTCACCAAATAGTCGCTGACTGCCTTCTCATGACCAGATTTTCTGGGAATCCTGGCCAGCTGAGAAAATTCTTCCAGCACGCCATCTATAATCATTTCATCTGAATAATCCAATATCACTACATTCGCCTCTTAAATAAAATATAAATCAATTGTTTGCGTTGCCCTTAACAATCTTCACAAAAATGGCCATTACAACCATAAATACAATAAAGCCCAACCAATCAGCAACAGCCTCGAAACCAGAAATAGCCAGTGGTGCATCACTACCGCCACCAGATATGGATACTACTATAATACCAGCCAGTATTACACCGATAATTGATTCACCAACTATCAGACCAGAAGCAAACAGGGTACCACGGCGCAGGCCCTCGGCTTCTCCCTCTTCTCCCTTGGCCTTTCTGACACTCTTATTTACAAAGTAGCCCATAACTGCACCAATTACCAATGGGAGCTGAACAGATGGTGGAAGGTAAATACCCATGCCTACAGCCAATGGTGGCAAGGCACAGCTCTTGGTGGTCTTCTTCAACAGCTGGTCGGCCAAAATCAGAACAACGCCAAGTCCAATGCCAATATAGATATATTCCCATGCCAATTCACTGGAGAAAATACCCTGGGCAATTGTAGTCATCAATGTGGCCTGTGGAGCAGAAAGAACCTGATCCGGATCCATATCGGGACGTGGCATAGCTCCTACAAAGCCATAGGCTTCATAAAGGAGATTAAGAACCGGAGCAATTACCAAAGCACCTACTACGCAGCCCAATAACAGAGCCACCTGCTGACGCCAAGGTGTAGCACCAACAAGATAACCAGTTTTCAAATCCTGCATATTATCATTGGATATGCAGGCGATGGCTAAAATAATTGAGGTAGTAAAAATTGCAGTTGCCGTAGCAAACTTTTCTCCACCCGGCATATCAAAGATGCCAAAGGAATTTGCCAGGAACAAAACTACCAGAGAAGAAACTATAATACCAATGATTCCAATACCGGAAATAGGACTGGAGGATGTACCAACCAGACCAGCCATATAAGCGCAGGCCGCTGCCACAAAGAATCCCATAAGGGTGGCCACAGCCACGCCAACAACAGTAAAGGTAAGGGTCTCATTCATAGGAAGTCCTTCGGCGGAAACAAAGACGAAGAAAATCCCCAAAAGACCTATCATAGTCAGGGCAAATACTGCTCCAATGCTCTTAAGGGACATATCAATATCCATGCGATGCAGGCCCCGTTCCTCAGAGGACATATTCACCGCAGCCAATGATTCCTTCATTCCCTCAATTACTGGCTTGGCCAGAGTAATAAGGGTCCAAATAGCGGCAACGCCCATGGTACCGGCACCAATGAGACGAACCCTATCCTTGAAGATAACGCTACCAAACTGTTCCATGGTCATACCATCTGGCAGTATTCCAGTCATGGTATAGTATGGCACAAAACCGCACCAGGCGATAATGATACCCACCAAAATAGCTAAACCAGATGTGAGACCTATCAAATATCCGGCACCAACCAATGCGCCAGAATAACCACAAGCAATCTGAGAAATACCACGGCCTACAGGGAACCACAGAGAAAGACCGCCAGCTATCACCTGAAAGCCATTGGTCAGCAATGCTACAATACCAGAAATAATACTTCCGGCCATAATTTCCTTAAGACCACTGCTCTTGCCATCAGTATCCTCGGAATGGCTGCCAGCCTTCAAGATTTCAGCTGCTGCCACGCCCTCAGGATAGGCCAAATCACTGTGTACAACCATAGCCCGTCGCAACGGTATGGTAAATAATACGCCCAAACAGCCACCACACAGAGATACCAGCAGAGTCTGCCAAAATTCAAAGCCCTGCCAATAACCAATCATCAGCATACCAGGAATAATGAAAATAATTGCTGAAAGAGTACCGGCCGCTGAAGCCTGGGTCTGTACCATATTATTTTCCAAAATATTCGCATCCTTGGCCATCTTTAAGACCGCCATGGATATTACCGCCGCCGGAATGGCGGAGGAAAAAGTAAGTCCTACCTTTAGTCCGAGGTATACATTGGATGCAGTAAATATCACTGTAAGTAAAGCTCCCAACAACATACCACGAACTGTGAGTTCAGGCAGACGCAATTCGTGTTGCATAAACTCATTCTCATCGTGTTTCATAAAAACAATCCCCCTAAATTTTATGTATCTGTATTTATACAGTGAACACAGTTACATATTATACCATAATTGGTGAATTAAATATAGTTTTTGCATGTATACATGTAATATTCAGGAAATTTAATATTAATTTTTCACCAAAAAATCGGACTACAACACGCAGCACGATTCATGTAAGTAACTTATTTCATTTTTTCCTTCAACATATCAGCAGCCGCCAACAGTCCCATAATCATGGCTGTTGGTCTTGGAGGACAACCAGGTACATATAAATCAACTGGCACCACCTTATCAGCGGCTCCTACAACTGCGTATGTATCACCATAGGTTTCACCACCAGCTGCACAGGCACCACAGGCCATTACCAGCTTCGGCTCTGGGAGAGCCTCATAGGACATCTTAAGGGCCTGCTCCAGATTGCGGGTAACAACCCCCGTAACCATCAACATATCTGCGTGACGTGGCGACGCCACAAAATGAACACCATAGCGATGCAAATCGTAAACAGGATTGCTCATGGCACCCATTTCAAAGTCACAGGCATTACAAGAGCCAGCATCTAAATGACGAACATGGAGAGAACGCCCCAGCTTCTCCTTTAACACATCCTGTAAAACCTCCTGGCCACTTTCAAGCAATACCGGCAGAGCATCCTCATGCTTATGCTGAAGGCCGGACTCATTTATGACCTTATTGGCACAGGCCTCCACACAACGACCACAAAAAATACATTTCTTGTAGTCAATGGTATAATCTTCACCAGATACAGCAAAGGCCTTTACGGGACAAACAGCGGCACACGCCTTAAGTACATCACCATCAGCACTGCCCTCTATTGGCCCTCTATATCTATCACTGCCTGCCAGAGAGATTTTCTCAGTAGCCAGCTTGTCTTTAAATATACGTTCTAAAACCTTAAACATAGCTTTTACTCATCTCTCCTTATCTGTCAATGCAGGCATAGCAAAGCTCAAAGCTCTTGTTAATAAGCGGAAAATCAGGAATAATATCACCCTGGACTGCAATAGGCAGGGCTGGCCAGTTGGCATAGGAAGCACTGCGGACAAAGAGTCTGTCAATGCGGCCATCACCATCAAGAGCCACATACTGGAAATTACTGCCACGGGCAGATTCACTTATACCCCAGCCAGAACCTTCAATATATTCCATTGCCACGGAAAGCTCCTGCTCCCCGCAATCATTCAGCAATTCAATGAGCTTATCCACCATTTCAAAGGAAGCAGACAGCTCACCGATGCGAACCAGCAGACGGGCTGCCACATCCCCCATGGTCTTAGTGTATGGCTTAAAGTCCAGCTCATCATAGACTCCGTAAGAGAAGTCGCAACGACTGTCATGGCTATAGCCACTGGCTCTGGCACCAACTCCCACCATGGCCAAATCGATGGCAGTCTGGCTACGTACAATACCAGTGGTCTGAATACGATTCTGGAAATTCTCCTGCTCATGGAACATGGTGGACATATCCTCCACTCCATCAGCCACTTCATCCATCACCTGATGAATAAGTTCACAAAGCTCAGGAGTAATATCCATGGAAACACCGCCCGGGATAATCATTCCACGCAGGAAACGATTGCCAGCTACAGATTCGTTAAGCCGCATCAGCTTTTCCTTCAGACGACCCCCAAGACTAATGGCAGGATTAAAGCCCACACCTGCTGGAATATTGCCAATATCACCCACATGATTGGTGATACGCTCCAGCTCCATTAATAGGGTACGGATAATTTCAGCACGTCTTGTAACCTTAACACTTACAGCCTTTTCCACCGCCTGACAGAAGCTCCAGGTATTGGAAACACTGCAGGCCCCGCAAATACGCTCCACTATAGGCAACGCTTCATAAGGAGTCTTGCCCTCCACTGTCTTTTCTATCCCACGATGGGTGTAAAAGAGCTTGGCATCCAGCTGAAGCATGGCTTCACCGGCCTGACTGAAGCGGAAATGCCCTGGCTCAATAATACCTGCATGAATAGGGCCAACTGGCACCTCAAAAAGTCCTTCACCCTTGGCCGTACGCACCTTAAACTGGCGTTCACCGCGCACCTTGGCATTAACCTTTACATTCTTGCGGAGAGGGAAGAAATCCTCCGGGAAGGTTTCATGAAGCACCAATGGACGAAGATCAGGATGACCCTTTGGCACCAAGCCAAACATATCCTTAATCTCCCGTTCATACCAGGCAGCCGCCGGTATAATATGGGTGATACTATCATACTCCAAAGAACCGTTTGAATTAAATACCACCTTGAATCCATCCACGGTCTTATTCTCTGGAATTTCAAAAAAACAATATATAACATAGCCCACACCATTGGCTGTTTCATCCCGACCAAACATGGCTGTGAGAGGATGCTTGCCACCTGCGGACATCTTTTCAGCTGCCATAAGGATGGCCTCTGGCATAATAGTTGTCATCATTATGCGACACCTCCCAATACAATCTTGGCCGCAGCCTCCAGCAGTCGGTTAAGCACGGTAATATCACTTAACCCGGCACTGGCAATTCCACTAAAGATTAACAATCCGGCAATGGTTAAGGAATCAATAACACCAAAAAGCTCTCCGGAGGATTTCTTTTTAGACTGCCCACCCAGCATACGGAGAATATGATACAAGATACCAATCAGCATACCGGCCAACAATACCAAGGTTATGACACCCAACCAAGGATGCTCGGCAGTAAAGAAGCCATATATCATGTAAAATTTACTGAAAAATACACCAAATGGTGGCATACCAAGGATAGCAACAATGCTTAGCAGTAAAAAGCAGGCCGTCCGTGGCACCTGAACCATCATGCCATGAATCCGCATCATATTTTTCGTGCCGTACTCCTCCATAATAGTACCGGCTGTATAAAACAGTGAATATTTTACCAGCGCATGATTAAACATGTGCAGCAGCATGGCCTGGGCGGCAATTGGTACAAATAAACCAAGTCCTGCAACCATAAGGCCAAAGTTTTCCATGGAGGAATAGGCCAGCATACGCTTGATGTCGCGTTGCACCACCACAAATGGTACAGCCACAGCAATGGTAAATATACCAAAAAACAGACATAAGCCGCTGATGAAATCTATGCCAATAGATGGCATGAGAATAACGATATTACGGATAAGCACATAAATGGCGCAAATACACAATGAACCGGATAAAAGACCACTGGTCAGGGCTGGAGCCTCGGAGTGGGCATCAGGCAACCAGGCATGCATTGGTGCCAAACCAATCTTGGTACCATACCCCACAAAGAGAAAACAAAAGGCGAACTTAGCCATAACCGGATCAATATTTTTACTGTGCTCTACCATATATAGCCAGTTCAAAGGACTATCACTGCCCATGGTAGTAAGCTGAATATAGTAAACAATAATGGTACCCAAAAGGGCCAGACAGATACCTACTGTACATACCATTACATACTTCCACGTAGCCTCCAATGAGGTACGGGTAAACTTAAAGGCCACCAGCAAAGCGGAAACAAGGGTGGTCGCCTCTATGGTAACCCACATAAGACCAAGATTATTGACCAACACCACCAGGAACATTATCCACACAAATATATGGGACAGGGCATAAAAACGCCCCTCCAAATAGCCAAAGCGTCTAAGATAGCCATAACGTTTATTGGTATCTCTATCCAAATACGCCTTACTGGTCCAGGCAAAGGCCAAATACAGGGTACCAATTATAATAAGCATCCACATACTGAGAGCATCTAAATAGATGTATTGACCAGCAAATGGGATATAGGCATCAAAGGTCATCAGCAGCATAACAATAGCTGCCCCAACTCCGGTTGCCACCAAACGGTTCAACCAATGAAGTATATTCCTGCCCAGAAAATTTGCCGCTGAAATAGCGCTGAAAACCAATGGCAGGGCAAGTATTATATATATTAATTCTCGTATTTCCAAATTCATAAATTACCCCTTCAATTTTTTCATTACGCTTGTATCAGTTGTCATAAAGGACAGACGCATTCTGGAGGTAAGTATAACCAGAACCACTACGGCAATCAGCACATCCAGGAAAACGCCAAGCTCCACCACCAGAGGCAATCCTTCAGTCATTAGAAGACCTAAAAGATAGATGCCATTTTCCAAAGTGATAAGACCGCAAATCTGAATAATGGCACGCTTTCGAAGCACCATCAGTGAAAGGCCAGTCATAATCATCAGAATAGACGCCGCCACAATATCACGGCCAACAGAACCCGGCATAAGACGCTCAACCAAGGCATAGCCCATTACCAAAAAGAGGGCTGCCGCCATGGTGGAATAATTTACATTACTGGCAGAAACAATTTCCCGCTCGTTTTTCAATTTCTTTACCAAACGATATACAGCACCTGGAATGAAGATAACCTTTACAATAATAGTCAATACACCAGGCATTACCGCATGGATATCATTGCCATGGGAAAAACCGATAACAAAGCAAGCAATTGCAATGATTACTGACTGACTAGCCAAACAGATAACTGCTCTTTTCAAATCCGTAACTCTTGTTTGCAGGAAAACCACAAGAACTAAGAACACTACTAGATAATCCATATTTCTGTGACCTCCTTATTCTGCAATAATCGCCAGCAACAAGAGAACTATTGCGGCACCAAGATATACACGGACCTTGAAAAGGCGCATTTTATTATTGAGTGTTTCCACAATACCGATAAGAACTGCTCCCAACAGTACCTTCAGTGCCAAAGGAATTTCCACCGGCACATAAAGGGCACCAAACAAAGCCAGAAAAACGACAATTTTAAGATAGCTGCCCAAATGAATAAGGGACAGCAGCTTTCCGGAATACTCCAGAGTCATGCACTCGTGAATCATGGTCAGCTCCAGATGGGTGTCCGGATTGTCCACCGGAAGACGGCTGTTTTCTGCCAGCATAACCAAGAAAAAGGCAACACAAGCCAAAACAGCAGACACAGTAAAGAATGCCTCATTGTAGTCAATTACCATAGCTGAAAGGGTCGTGGAATGATAGCGGATGCTGTTAATGAGAATAGCCAGCATAACCGCAGGCTCCACCAATACGGAAATGTAGATTTCACGGGAACCACCCATGCCGCCAAAGGAAGTGGCCGCATCCATTGAAGAAAGGGTCATAAAGAAACGGCCCAAGGCCAAAATATACACGAAAATGAAGGCATCGCCCATGCTGAACTGGCCGGTCAGAAAGCCTGGAACCATAGTGGCTGCCATAAAAGAGGTCATAAAATAAACCACTGGAGCAAGCACAAAGATGACACCAGTATATGGAGTTAAAATAGTGGCCTTTTTCCACCACTTACATATATCAAAATACTCCTGAAAAATGCTGGCCCCCTGACGCTTCTGGAGCCGGGCCTTAACCTTGTTGATGATACCG
>DFHJ01000037.1:12169-14703 GCA_002372665.1 Anaerovibrio lipolyticus | reverse complement strand
CGACTATCGCGTGGTTTTCTTTATACAAAAAAGCCGCCCCCTGCGCCAACAGGAGACGGCCCGCACAGGCTCCCGTAGGAGTATACTGCGCTTTCCATGTACAGTATACACCATCTACAGGAGTTCGTAAATCATAAGGAGGTGTATTACTAATGGCAGCTTATAAGGATGAAAAAAACAATACTTGGATGGCCAGATTTTATTACACTGACTGGAAGGGTGTCAGGAAGCAAAAGAAAAAGCGGGGCTTTGAGAAGAAAAAGGATGCACTTGCTTATGAGGCGGACTTCATGGCCAAGGCTGAACAAAAGCCACATATGACACTTAAGACCCTTTCCGATGCATTCTTGGCTGATTACAAGGTAAGGCGCAGCGCAAACTCATACAAGCTGGCTGAGACAAATGCCCGCCTGCACATCCTTCCAGATCTGGGGGCTCTGTCCGTAGATGAAATTACCCCGCTCACCATTCGCACATGGCAAAATAAATTAAAGGAATCGGGCAAGGCTGCCGGCACAATCAGCAGTATTAACACTACACTAAAGACCATGTTCAGCTTTGCTGTAAGGTTTTATGGTCTTATCCATAATCCATTTGATGGAGTGGAGCCTCTTAAACAGCCGGAACCAAAGAAGGAATTTATAGAGCACCCTACCTGGCTACAGTTGTATGCTGTAATGACCAATAAGCATGACAGAGCCATATTCTCCCTGCTGTACTGGTCAGGCATGCGTGTTGGTGAGGTACAGGGACTGTCTTTGAAGGATATCAACTTTGATACCAATACAGTTAACATTGATAAGCAGTATTCCTCTGACAGTAAAAAGATAACTGAGTTAAAAACCAGAGGCTCCAGGCGGGTTATCACCATCCCTGATCTGTATATGGATGTGGTGAAGGATTATATTAACTCCTACATTGAGCCACCTACGTACCCATTCGCTATCAAGACTGCACGTGGGCTCAATGATAAGCTGGAGCGATATTGCAAAAAAGCAGAAATTGATAAAATAACGGTCCATACTCTCAGACACTCCCACGCATCACTGCTCATCAAGGAGGGTACAGCAGTAAACCTCATATCAGAAAGACTTGGACATACTACCCCATCGGTTACCCTCAGTGTATATGCCCATGTATATGAAAATCAGGACAGTGAACTTGCCGGAAAACTGAACGATATTGGAAATAATCCGGCATAAATTTTAAGCCCAAATTAAGCCCACGGCCCAAAAAATAATAGCCACAATCCTTTATTTATAAGGGTTGTGGCTATTTCCATCAGATTATTTATACTTATCGGAAGTAAAAATACAATTTTGCCCCATTGAAAATACTAGGCTTATATTTCATATGCTCCATTATTTTATGTAATACAACAATTCTCTATTATAAAGAAAAAATTCGAGTTTTATTTATTTAAAATCTACAAATTCATTAATTTTTGCCCCGCCCTTGGTCATTGGTTCCACAAAGCTCCTATGGAGATTTACCACGATAACATGAGGCTTATCTGCTTCATTGAGGCACTTGCTAAAGGCCACGGCAAAATCATCTGGTGTGGAAACGCTGTAGGCGTCAATGCCAAAGCTTTTAGCGTAAGCGGCATAATCCATATTATAGTCAAATTCACAGGCAATATACCGTTTATCGTAGAATACGGTTTGGAGCTGACGAATCATTCCCAGACTGGTGTTATTTACAATAATAGAAATAATTGGCAGATTAAGTCTGGCTATTGTGTAATATTCATTACCAGTCATCTTAATGCCACCATCTCCAGCCACATGAATTACACGACGCTTGCTTCCCTGAGTAACATAAGCCACTTGGGCACCCATGGCAGCAGGTAGGCCATAACCCATGGTTCCAAGTCCACCGGAGGTAAACCAGGTTCGTGGTTCTTCCACCCGCAAATGAAGAGCACACCACATCTGATGCTGTCCCACATCTGTGGCAAAGGCAAATTCCTTCCCCGCAGTTGCCTTGGCAATATGATGCAGGGCCCAAGGCAGGGTTAGACGATTTACATCGTAGTCGTATGCAAATTCTGAATTTAAGGAGCGAATTTCTGCCCACCAGCTATCCAGCTTCTTCGTTGGCTCCCGCCGCATAAGCATAGCCAATATAGTCTTCATATCACCGGCCAAGCCAATGGAGCTGGGAATATTTTTGTCTATTTCTGCCGGGTCAATATCCACATGGATAAACTTGGTATTGGCAGTATATTTGTCAACATTTCCCGTTAAACGGTCTGCAAACCGGCTTCCAAGGGATATAATCAAGTCCGCCTTATATATGGCACTGTTAGCCTCTTTTTTCCCGTGCATTCCCGTAAAGCCCAGCACATTTGGATGGGACATTGGAACTCCGCCTATACCCATAAGGGTAAAAACTATTGGCAAATTGTAATGCTCAGCAAAGGCAATAACCTCTTTGGTGGCGCCAGCGGAAATCACACCACCTCCCGCTATAATGACAGGTCGTTCTGCATCACAGATAACCTGGGCAGCCTCTGCGGCGCAAATCTTAAA
>DFHJ01000037.1:0-11994 GCA_002372665.1 Anaerovibrio lipolyticus | reverse complement strand
CTGCCACTTTTGGCAATTTTAAAGGCTTCTCTAAGGGTTTCAGCCAATATTTTTGGATTTTTTACCTTGTAATTGTGCTTGGTAATTGGCATGGTTACGCCCATGATATCAGTTTCCTGAAAGGAATCAGTCCCTAAAAGACTGGTATCCACCTGGCCAGTAATAGCCACAAGAGGAATTGAATCCATAAAAGCAGTGGCAATGCCCGTTACCAGATTAGTGGCTCCAGGTCCGGAGGTGGCAATACACACTCCCACCTTTCCAGTTGCCCGGGCATAACCGTCAGCTGCATGGGCCGCATTTTGCTCATGGGTCACCAATATCTGATTGATATTTTTCTCATCATACAGGGCATCATAAAGAGGAAGAATCATTCCCCCGGGATAACCAAACAGGGTATCTATCCCCTGCTCCTTTAATATTTCTACAACTATCTGAGCACCCTTCATGTGAGTATACCTCCATTAGAGATTAGAGACAGTCTATAACTGCCTGAGTCATTGTGGCTGTATCAGCCTTTTTAAAGCCTACATGCCAAAGATCTGCTGTACGCCAGCCGGCAGCCAAGGCTTTATCGCAGGCTTCCTCCACTGCTCTTGCTGCGTTTTCTTCCTTTAGTGAATATCTGAGAAGCATGGCAGCAGAAAGAATTGTACCCACAGGGTTGGCAATGCCCTGACCAGCAATATCAGGAGCTGATCCGTGAATTGGCTCGTAAAGGGATGTGAGTTCACCGATGGAGGCAGATGGCATCATACCAATGGAGCCTCCTAAAACTGCTGCTTCATCACTTAAAATATCCCCAAAGAGATTACCGGTCAATATTACATCAAACTGGCTTGGTCGAACAGCCAGCTGCATAGCAGTATTGTCCACATAGAGGTTGTTAAGCTCCACATCAGGATAATCCTTGGCAATCTCCGCAACAGTGCGTCTCCAAAGTCTTGAGGTGGCCAGTACATTGGCCTTGTCTACAGAAGTAACCTTTCCGCGGCGCAGCTTTGCAGTTTCAAAGGCCAGCCTGGCTATACGCTGAACCTCAGGAACAGAGTAATTCTCCAAATCCCAAGCCCTTTCGGCACCATTATAAAGCTCAGACTCACATTTATCTCCAAAGTAAATGCCACCCACCAGCTCACGGACAATGACAATATCACAGCCCTTGATGCGGTCTGGCTTTAAAGGAGAATATTCCACCAAGGAATCTGCAACCTTTACAGGACGAAGATTGGCATAGAGTCCCAAGCCCTTTCTAAGACCGAGAATAGCCTTTTCAGGACGCAGACCTGGTTCCACATTATCCCATTTATCTCCTCCAACTGCACCAAACAAAACACCATCAGCGGCTTTGCAGGACTCAAGGGTATCATCCGGAAGTGGAACGCCAAATTTATCGTAGGCAGTTCCACCAGCATCCTTGTATTCATATTCCAGCTTTAAACTGAATTTTTCTGCTGTCTTTTTTAAAACCTCAACGGCTGAATCAGTAATTTCCTTACCAATTCCATCACCGGGAATAACAACAATTTTTTTAGCCATATTATTTCTTCTCCTTAATGTAATTAATAAGGCCTCCAGCCTTGGCAATCTCCTGCACGAAGCCAGGAAGTGGCTGAGCATGGAAGGTTTCCCCTGTGGTGAGATTTTCGATTACACCAGTGGAAGGATCCACCTTCAATTTATCGCCATGGCTAATTTTTTTAACGTCTTCACCGATTTCCAATAGTGGCAGACCAATATTGATGCCATTTCTATAGAAAATACGGGCAAAATCAGCTGCAATTACAACAGGAACCCCAGCAGCCTTAATGGCTACAGGTGCATGCTCACGGGAGGAGCCACAGCCAAAATTTTTGCCCCCTACCATTATATCCCCTTCTACAACATTGGTGGCAAAGGGAGCATCCTGATGCTCGTCACTGTCCTCCATACAATGGGCTGCCAAATCCTTGGGATCAAAGGAGTTTAAATATCTTGCGGGAATGATAACATCAGTGTCAATATTATCACCATAGCGCCAAACCTTGCCTTCATGTGTCATATTATTCAACCTCCTCTGGAACTGCGATTCGTCCAAGAATAGCGCTGGCAGCTGCTACATAAGGACCAGCCAGGTATACCTCGGAATCAACATGGCCCATACGGCCACGGAAATTACGGTTTGTGGTGGATACTGCCTTTTCACCGGCTGTCATAATTCCCATGTGGGCACCCAAGCAAGGACCACAGGTTGGAGTGCTTACAGCACAGCCTGCTTCAACAAAAATATCTACATAGCCAGCGTGAATAGCGTCCATATATACCTTCTGAGAGCCAGGAATAATAATACAGCGTACATCAGGATGTACCTTGTGTCCCTTAAACACCTCTGCCGCCTGCTCCAAATCCTCAAAGCGACCATTGGTACAGGAGCCAATAATTACCTGATCTATTTTGATTTCTCCAATTTCAGAAACAGGATGGGTATTTTCTGGAAGATGAGGGAAAGCCACCACTGGAGTCAGCTCCGAAAGGTTAATAGTAATAACCTTTTCATATTGGGCATCCGGGTCAGCTTCCACAGGGGTAAAGTCATAATCCACTCTCCCCTTTACGTATTCTTCAGCAACCTTATCATAAGGGAAAATACCATTTTTGCCACCAGCCTCAATGGCCATATTGGCGATGGTCAAACGGTCTGTCATGGTAAGCTCAGCAACACCTTCTCCAGCAAATTCCAGAGATTTGTATAAAGCTCCATCAACACCAATTTTACCAATAAGGGTTAAAATAACATCCTTGCCACATATATTTTTTGGCTTCTTGCCAATGAGCTCAACCTTGATGGTTTTTGGAACCTTAAACCAGGCTTCACCAGTGGCCATAGCCACACCAAGGTCTGTAGAGCCAACTCCAGTGGAAAAAGCATTTACCGCTCCGTAGGTACAAGTATGGGAATCCGCTCCAATAATGCACATACCAGGAGCCACAATACCCTTTTCTGGTAAAATAACATGCTCTATTCCTACACGTCCAACTTCAAAATAGTTTTTTATCTTATTTTCCTTGGCAAAATCACGAACAGTTTTCGCCAGACCAGCAGCCTTAATATCTTTGTTCGGGGTAAAATGGTCTGGTACCAAGGCAATTTTTGTATTATCAAATACTGGACGGCCAATTTTGTCAAATTCCTTAATGGCCGGTGGCGCAGTAACATCATTGGCCAATACCATATCCAGCTTACATGTAATAAGCTGACCTGGTACAACAGATTCCAATCCCGCATGTTGGGCAAGAATCTTTTCGGTCATATTCATACCCATAGTTTGTCCCTCCCTAAATACACAGCTCATTTTCAAAAAACGGCTTACACCAGAATATGGCGTAAGCCGTTCTACATTTAGACTATTCTATATTCGAGGAAGAAAACCTCTTTTATTCTAAATTAGTCTTTGGAAAGATCAGCTCCATCCTTCAGCCAGGACATCATGCCACGGAGCTTGGCACCTACTTCCTCAATCTGATGCTCGGCATTGAGACGGCGCATAGCATAGAAGTTAGCCCAGCCACCAGCACGATTGTCGGTAAGGAACTTGTTGGCAAATGTACCATCCTGAATTTCCTTCAGTACCTGCTCCATAGCCTTACGGCTTGGCTCACCTACAACGCGAGGACCGGATACATAATCACCGTATTCAGCAGTATTGGAGATGGACTTGCGCATCTTGGCCATACCGCCCTCGTACATCAAATCAACGATGAGCTTCATTTCATGGAAGCACTCGAAATAAGCAATCTCTGGCTGATAGCCGGCAGCCACCAAGGTCTCGAAGCCGTTCTTGATAAGGGAGCAAACACCACCGCAGAGAACAGCCTGCTCACCAAAGAGGTCAGTTTCAGTTTCTTCTCTAAAGGTAGTCTGGATACAGCCGGAACGGGTACCACCAATACCACGGGCATAAGCCAATGCCAGCTCAAATGCATGACCGGTAGCATCCTGCTCTACAGCAAATACATCTGGAACACCGCCACCCTCAGTGAAGGTACGACGTACAAGGTGGCCAGGGCCCTTAGGGGCAACCATGAATACATCCACATCCTTTGGTGGAATAATCTGCTGGAAATGAATGTTGAAACCATGAGCGAAGGCGAGAGCTGCACCAGACTTCAGATTAGGAGCAATCTCATTTTTGTAAACCTCAGCCTGCTTCTCATCTGGAATCAGGATCATGACGATATCTGCAGCAGCGGTAGCCTCACCAACTGGCAGAACCTTCAGGCCCTTGCTTTCAGCAACTGCCTTGGAACGGGAACCTTCATAAAGACCAACAACCACATTCAAGCCACTTTCCTTCAGGTTCAATGCGTGTGCATGCCCCTGGGAACCATAGCCAATAATGGCAACAGTCTTATCCTTAATAACTTCCCAATTAACATCCTGATCATAAAAGATTTTTGCCATAATACTCTCTCTCCTCACAATATTCTAGTATAGTATGCTCCCCACGCTCCAGGCCGGTAAAACCAGTCTGTATGACCTCCAAAACCTTATAGGAGGCAAGGACTCTGTTAAAGGCCTTCACCTTATCCTCGCTTCCCGTGATTTCAAAAATCAATGTGGTCGGCTGCACATCAATGACACGAGCTCCGAAAAGCTCCGCCATTTTTAACACATCCAATCGGTTGGTATCGTCTGCCTGAACCTTGATAAGGGTCATAATCCTGTATACGGAGGATCCCTCATTTAGTCGTTTCACAACCTCCACGTCCGGCAGCTTCCCCAACTGCTTCATCACCTGATCAACGATGTTTTCGTCACCGCTGACTACCACTGTAATACGGGAAAACTCACTTTTTTCCGTTTCCCCCACAGTGAGGCTTTCTATGTTAAACTCTCGCCTGGAAAACATACTGGCTACTCTCACCAGTACCCTTGGCTGGTTTTTAACTAATACAGATAAAACATGCTTCATAAATCCCTCCAGATTAACAAAAACATGTGTATATTATCACGCCATTATGCAATTTTGTCAACACCAGAAGGACATATTTTTTGTAAAATTGTTATATCTATTGCTTTTTTGTATATCATGACTGCACATAAGTTCATATTGCAAAAATGGCAGGGGCTAATGCCTAGAGCAATTAGGGCATGAATCGTAAAGAAACTTTTAGGTTCATGACCGACGCTCTAGGCAGTAGTCTCTGCCATTAATAAATAATCTTTTGTCCCATTTCTTTTTTCCCACTATAACTTATAAAAAAATACCCAAAAAATTTTGAAACAAAAAAAGAACCAGTATTAACTGATTCTTTTACCATGTCTTGTATGGTTTTAAACATAGACTGGAATTATAGTACCGCTTATCATCAGATACTTCCTTGTTAATCCAGTCCGGTAGCCTTACTTCTTCATCAGCAGATAATAGCTCCACCTCCGCCACAATAAGGCCATCATTATCACCAAAGAACACATCTATTTCCCATGTGTGGCCCAAATGCTCCTCTATATGACGCGTTTTTTCTATAAGTGGCTTATGACATAAATTATCCAGTAGCTTCGTGGCATCCTTAAATGGAATCTCGTATTCCATTTCCATACGGGAAATTCCCTTATTTTCACCCTTAATTGTGAGATAGCCTTTTTTTCCTTTGGTACGAACACGAACAGTGCGCTCCTTGTCAGTACAGAGATAGCCTTGACGAATGCTTACGCCTTCATCCTTTGGCTGCCATTTATCTTTATTTATAAGGTATTTACGCTCTATTTCAATACCCATTACTGCTCTCCGATAATACGAACCTCTGGATAGAGCTTTACGCCCTTTTCCTTGTATACCCTGTCCTGCACTTCTTTTATAAGGTCAAGAACATCCTGGGCAGTGGCATGGCCGGAATTAACCACAAATCCAGCATGCTTGGTGGAAATCTGGGCACCGCCCACCTGCAGGCCCTTCAAGCCAGTGCTGTCAATCAAGGTTCCTGCATAGTAGCCCTCGGGGCGCTTAAAGGTACTGCCGGCACTTGGCATTTCAAGAGGCTGCTTGCTTTCACGACGGGCAGTATAATCATCCATCTTGGCCTGAATATCTTCCTTGTTGCCTGGCTGCAGCTCAAGGGTAATCTCTGCAATGGCTTGGCCGTTAGCCTGGAAAACACTATGACGATAACCAAAGTTAAACTCATCAGGGCCATAAGTCAATACCTTGCCAGTGGCAGTTACGGTCTTTACTTCCTTAACAACGTTCTTCATTTCCCCATCGTAGGCACCAGCATTCATAAATACTGCACCCCCAAGGGAACCAGGAATACCGCAGGCAAATTCCATACCAGTAAGGCCGTTTTCTGCGGCATACTGTGAAATATGCTTGAGATATGCACCAGCACCAGCAATAATCTTATTTCCCTCACAACGCTTGTAGGACATTGGTGCATGGAATTTTATTACTGCACCTCTGATGCCCTTATCCAAAACCAGAACATTGGAACCGTTACCAAGAATAGTAAAAGGGATATCACACTTGTTCATGAGCTTTACTACCGCCTGGAGCTGATCCATGCTCCCGGGAAAAATAAGGTAATCCGCAGGGCCACCAATATTAAATGTGGTGTGCTTGCTCATTGGTTCATTTATATAAAACTGTTCTTCAGGTAAAATTTTCTTTATGCCATCAACAAATTCCTGATTAATTTCCATTACATCATTTCTCCAATTAGTAAATTTCTTCTTAACAACTTAATTAACCTCTATATTATACTCGTTTACTGTCAATTTGAAAAGAGTTGATTCCTGTTAGATTATTATGAAGGAAGATTTCACTTATGGAAAAATATGAATATTTGCGTTATAATCTACTTTGTGAGTTTATTTTATTTATAGGTGAATTTGTAATGCGTAAAATAATTGTCGGTTTTATTACTTTTCTTTTATTGACACTATGCTTCACAGCATTATGTGTGTTTTTAACAGAAAAAACTGATTTATTTAACTTAAAGAATTTTAAAATAGAGGCTACCTTCACTGAAGAAAATGGCAAGATGACCATGGACTGGACCCGTTATCCATATCCATGCTTTTATAAGGTGGATGTTTATTCAAAAACAACTGGTAAGGTGCCGGACAGCCCTGAATATCATCAGTTAAAAGAAGAATATACCTTTAAAAATAGCTATGATGTACCTACTACCGCGATACCTACCTACTATAGGATTACTGCCTATGGTATTTTTGGTAAGCTGTCCTCAGATGATATCTTTGTATCAAATCCAAACTACAATAATCCAATTAGACCTATTCCAATATATAAATATACTACAGATAATCCAGCCAGCCCCATACCGTATCTGGTATGGCACAGTATTCCAGATGGTGTTCTCTATGAGCTGGAGCTTCTTTCCGGTCCACCGGACGAGGAAAATACGACTACCTTATCCAAGACCAACCATCTGATGTCAACCCAGAAGGTCTTTACCAATGGGATTCAGATAGATCTTAGACCTTATCTGAATCAACCTCGTCTTTTCTGGCGTGTCAGGGCCTTGAATCTTCGAAAGGAGCCTATTGGTGTATTCTCCACCGCTGAGCAGATTATGGTGGATTCATCCAAGCCAATACCCAATAAGCCTCTGCTTAATAATTTTGATGTAATGCCGGGCTTTAAGCAGCCAATTTATCCCGTATTCCACTGGATACCAATGTTTGGTGCTGACAGATATGAGGTAGAGCTTATGGCACAGCCTCCTGTGGAGGAAAACAACACAGTGGCCACACCTCATCGTGCCTGGGCAAAGACAGTAACAGACTCCTTCAGCTGTTATGATGAATATCCTAGAAGATATGCGGGAAAATATTACTGGCGTGTACGGGCTGTAAATTTAAGGGGGGAAACCATTGGCGTGTTCTCCGATACAGATACCTTTGAGGTTGAAAATAATCTCACCCGTCCGTTTGCTGCAGCCTTTGGCGACAGTATTACTCACGGCGGTGGTGCTGTATCCTTTTCTCCTTGCAGCATGCAATACAGCTATACTACATATCTTGATTTCCCTGCAATTAATATTGGTCGCAGTGGTGATACATCCAAAATGTCCCTTGACCGTTTTGATAATGATGTTCTTCCAATAAAACCGGTTAATCTTATGATACTTACTGGCTCAAATTGTCTTAGGGATTCCAATTTTACCGCTGAAATGGTAATTTCAGATCTGGAAGGGATTTACCAAAAGTGTATTTCCAACGATATCAGGCCTATTATGCTTACCCTGCCGCCGATTAATCCTGCCAACATAATGCTGGCATTCAGAACACCTACGGATCCTAACTGGTTTTCTAAAATGGCAAAAATAAATGCCTATATTAAGACTAAGCCATATTACATTGACCTGGAACCATATTTCTACGATTATACCCACTCCTTTATGGAGCCGTCTTTTGCCAATGACGGCCTTCATCCTGATATAATGGGTAAAATGATTATGGCGGAGGTTATCAATTCTCACAAGGAAGTATTTAAGCAATAAGCAAGATATTTGATTCATAAATTTTTCAGTAAAAATACCAGTCATCAAAGTCGTGAACCTTGGTGGCTGGTATTTTGTATTGTGTTTAATTACCTTTCGGATAACAGGGTTAAGATGGCTTCAAAATCTGAATTCTCTGCCGCAGACCTTATTTTTTGGCAAAGCTCAGCGTCTGAATCCGGAATACGATACCCCTCTATTTCTGCAAAAACAGCCTCTATGCTTTCTGCATCACTGGCTTCAGCGGATGCTTTGACTTCTTCATATACAGTGTCCATAAGCTCTGCATCTGCTTCCGGCATATCATCTTCCGTATTATCCTTGACATCCTCTTTCACATCATTAGCAACAATATCCTCTTTATCATTTTCAGTGAAAACTAATGACAATGGTTCCTTAAAGCTCCTGTATGTTGCTATAAAAGCTTTATGATGCTGGTTGATATAGTCCAAATCCCCAGCCTTGCCAGCGTTTTCCAGCAGCTGTGCCTCTTCAGCAATGGCCTCTGCTCCAATAAGTCGGGCCGAGCTCTTCATTGCGTGTACTTTGATGGTGTAATCATTGATATTACCATCAGTATAGAACCCATCAACAATACCTGTATCTTCCTCTATGGACTCGTAGAAAATCTTCAGCAATGGCATATAATATTCTGAACTGCCGCTGTTTTTTATTCCGACAGCCAAATCAATCCAGTCCTGATTCTTAAGCGGTGCCAATTCGGCAGGGAAATTGTCCTGCTCATCCTCATCATCGGTATCAACATCATCTTCCCCCGAAATTATTAGTTTATCCCCTGGGAGATAAGCCATCAGCATATCCTCCAGCTTGCTAGGATGAATTGGTTTGGTAAGATAATTATCAAAGCCAGCAGCGATGTACTGCTCTCTTGCACCGGATACGGCATTGGCTGTAAGACATACAGACACGGTGCAGTCATTCAGTCCCTCAGCTTGCTCTTTAATCTCATGTAGGGTTTCGATACCATCCTTACCAGGCATCATGTGATCCAGGAAAATCATGTCATACATTTTGCTCTGGGTCATCTGAAGTGCCTCATCACCGCTGTCTGCCGTATCAATTTTTATCTTGGTACGCTTCAAAAGGCTCTTGAATACAGTCAAATTCATCGGATTATCATCCACTACCAGCACATCAGCATCCGGTGCTGTGAATTTTTCCTTATAGTTCCTATGCTCCTTTAACAGCACATTAACAGATATCTTATAATCTCCCAATGGCTCCCAATTAACAACCTTTTGCCGCAAATCGAAGAAGAAGGTGCTGCCAACGCCATAGGTGCTTTCCACCTGCAAATAACTTCCCATCATATCCAGCAGATTTTTGGTAATTGTCATGCCAAGACCAGTACCTTCGATATTGCGATTGCGTTTCTCCTCTATGCGCTCAAATTTGGAGAATAACTTTTTCATATCCTCAGGCTTTATACCGATACCTGTATCCTTCACCTTCACATGAAGAATAATACTATCAGGGTCGTCTTCACAACGAGTAAATCCAACCGAGAAAGTCACGCTGCCTGTTTCGGTATACTTCACTGCATTTGTCAGTATATTGGCAATAACCTGCTTTATTCGCACCTCATCACCAAATAGCTGCTTTGGAATATTCTGGTCAAAGTTCACATTAAAGGCCAAGCCCTTGTCATTGGCCCGATTGTGAATCATGACCACCATATCGTTAAGAGTCGATGAAAGATCATAATCCATTGGAATAATCTCAATTTTACCGGCCTCAATCTTTGAGAAATCCAAAATATCGTTTATAAGTCCCAATAGTGTACTGCCTGCACTCCGTACATTTTCCGCGTAGGATAAAATATTGTCATCATCACACTCACGAATTATCAGCTCGTTCATGCCCAAAACAGCATTAATTGGGGTACGTATTTCATGGGACATATTGGAAAGGAATTCGCTCTTGGCCTGAGATGCCTGTTCAGCGGCCTCCTTTTCCCGCCGTATGGATTCCAGACTGGCCAAGCGGTATTCCTCAACTCTTTCACTTATTACAAAGGCATGTAACAAACAGGTTCCAAGGATATAACCAATGGTATACATTGGAAGGAAAAGAAACTTCAGCTGAAGAATAAGAGCCACAGCTATAACCAATCCAAACAGGCAAATAGTCCGATGGCGTTTCTTGATTGCTCCTTCTAACCTTAGCATGGCTCTGAAGGTATAGGCAGCCGTCAATAGGAACAGCACAATCTGGAAAACAAGCTGTGCATATCTGGCTGGACATGCATGATATTCACCGGCTTCATCAAACCAAAACAACACAGGCGTAAAGCAACTGGCAAGAGATGCCAATACAATTATCACGAAGAAAATACGTCCCGTCCAAAGAAGGAGCCTACCAAATTTGTGATCCTCCCCCAAATAAGTAACCACATAGGAGGTCCAAGTCAATATACCGGCAGCCATGACAATATAGTATATTACCACATTGGCAAACAGCAAATTCACGAGATGCAATTCGTGAAAAATCCCCCACAGAGTGTCGGTAACATAATATGCCAGAACAGCATATAGAAATCCCCTATATATTTTTAAGGCAGGAATATTTTGATCTTTATCCTGCTGAAATAAAATATCATGATTTACTATTAAAAGGACAAGCGTAGCCAACAGTCCGATTAAAGTCAAATACAACATAGAGATTACTCCTCTCTATTACTCTGTAAGAACACTCCGTATACTATCCAGCAAACTGTCCCTGGTGGTGGATTTTAAAATATAACCATCTGGCTTTAGTGCCATAACCCGTTCCACCCCTTCTCTGGTGCCCACACCAGTCAGAAAAACCACGGGGATATGTTTAGTGGACTGCTCCTGACGCAGCATCTGAAAAACCTGCGGTCCATCCACCACCGGCATCTCATAATCAAGCAAAATCAAATCCACCGGAGTTTTCAGCAAAAAAGTAATGGCATCCATTCCCGTTGTGACACTGTATACCTGATAATCCTCCTTTATCCATTCCGTAACCATTTTGGAGAAGGATGGATTGTCATCCACAATGAGTATTTTTTTCTTTCCCCCAGTGTAAATTGTATTTAAAACAATTTTTTCCAGCTCATCCATTTTAACTGGGCGGTCCAGCCAGGCAAAATGTTCCAAACGATGATTATGCTGCAGCAGACGCTGACGGTCCTTCTTTTCACCAATCAGTAGCATATTTGTACTGCTATACCATAGTTGTTCCTGAATGTTGTCAAGTATATTCATTCCTTCCTGATCATCAGCGATATCGCCTGGCAGGTAGGTAACGAATAACAGGGCTGAATCTACCATTTCCTTGATTTTGTCGAATTCTCCCACAACTGTTACTACATTGTAGCCACACTCCTTGAGCTTTCGCTCAACAGCTTTTGCTACCACACTAGGTTTATATAAAATTAACACAATGCTAAAATCTATATCCATATCCTGGCACCTCCTATATTAATTAAATTAACCGCTGTGTATCAAT
>DFHJ01000015.1:1508-10397 GCA_002372665.1 Anaerovibrio lipolyticus | reverse complement strand
TCCACCATAAAGGTACTCTGACCGCTTACCAGATCGTCGCTGGCACCAATACGGGTAAATATCCTATCCACTGGGGAAATTGTGGCTTCCCGTGCCGGAATAAAGCTGCCCACCTGAGCCATAAGGGTAAGCAAAGCTGTCTGGCGCATATAGGTAGATTTACCAGCCATATTAGGGCCGGTAATCAGCATTATCTCACATTCAGTATGATTTAGACGGGTATCATTTGGAACAAACAAATCCCGTGTCAAAATCCGCTCCACCAGTGGATGACGGCCATCCTTGATATCAATCTGCCCATTATTCAAAAGCTGTGGTCGCACATAGTTATAAGCACTTGCCGCCTCAGCAAGACCCGTAAGCACATCAAGAACCGCAATATGCTTGGCCGTTTCCTGAATATCTCCCAGCTTTGACTTAATGGTATCTCGAATTTCCATAAAAAGATTGTACTCAATGTTTACAATCTTCTCCTCTGCCCCCAGAATCTTGGTTTCAAATTCCTTAAGCTCCTGAGTAATATAACGCTCGGCGTTGGCCAGAGTCTGCTTACGGACATAATGATCCGGCACCAGCTCAGTACCGCTATGGCGCACCTCAATATAATAACCAAAAACCTTATTGTAGCCTATTTTCAAGGTGCGTATGCCAGTGGCTTCCTTTTCCTTTTCTTCCATCTCCTGCAAGAGCTGCTTGCTGTCACGGGAAATCTTGCGGTATTCGTCCAGTTCCTCATTGTAGCCTTCCTTGATAATACCACCATCACGAATGGTGAGTCCTGGGGCATCCACAATGGCCCTGTTTAAAAGGTCCACAAAATCCTCATAAAGATGAATCCCCTCATGGCATTTCTGCAAAAGCTGGGATTTTTTTCCCTTAAGGAGATTTTTTATTGCAGGAAGGGCCATAAAAGAGGTTCTAAGAGCCACCATATCTCTGGCATTGGCTGAGCCTACCTCGATACGGGTCAACAAGCGCTCAAAATCATAGATGGACTTGGTGGATGTTTTCAGCTCCCCACGAAGGATAAAATCATTGGCCAATTCCTCCACAGCATCAAGACGCTGATTAATCTGCCCAATATTTATCAGAGGATATTCCAGCCACTTCTTTAAGAGACGAGTCCCCATAGCCGTGTCCGTAAAATCCAGAACATCCAAAAGGGTATCCTTCTTACCACCATCCCGAAGGTTGCGGGTGATTTCCAGATTTCTCAAAGTATAGGTATCAATAACCAGATTATTGGCAAAATCCAGCTTTGTAAGCTGGGACAAATGGGAAAGATCTGTTCTCACAGTGTCGTGGAGATACCCCAACATAGTGGCCACAGCTTCACTGGCAGAACGGCCAGCAGGTCGATTGTTCACATCAAAATGCTGAATAATCAAATCATCCACATTTTTAACAGGCTCCTCAATACGAGTGAAGGCACAGGCTGCCATACGCATATCTATAAAGGCCTTTAAATCACCGAGAAAGGACGGTTCACCCAAAATAATCAGCTCCGGCATCATAATACGGTACAGCTCATCATAAAGGGCCTGCAGGCGGTCATCACCGGTATAAACACCATAGAAGCACTCCCCGGTGGAAATATCCGCTCCGGACAGCACAACCTCCTCCTCAGTTTCATAAACCAAGGCAATATAATTATTATTAGCAGACTGAAGGGCACTTTCCTCCAAAATGGTACCTGGAGTAATGACCTTAATGACCTCCCGCTTAGTAAGTCCCTTGGCCTTTGGATCACCAATCTGCTCAGCAATAGCCACCTTATAGCCCTTATTTACGATTTTTGTAATATAGCTTTCAGCAGCATGATAAGGAATACCGCACATGGGATTCTTCTTTACATCACCGCTGCGGCTGGTAAGGGTCAGTCCCAGCTCGCGGGAGGCTGTCACCGCATCATCCAGAAACATCTCATAAAAATCTCCCATTCTAAAAAACAGGATTTCATCAGGATGCTGCTCCTTTATGGCCATATATTGCTGCATCATTGGTGTCATTTCCATGAAAATACCATTCCTTCTATACTAAACAACTTTATCTATGGGCATACCTATACCATCAAGCTATGCTTACGCCAGTTCCCCCTTCAGCACCCAGGTCTGAGGCTGACAAATATTTACCTCTACCAAATCCCCAGGCTGTTCATGGCCACGATATGGCCACAGCACCAGCTTATTGCCGGAGGTACGGCCGGACCAAACCTTGTCATCATTGGAGCTTGGCCCCTCCACCATAACCTTTACGGCCGTGTCCTGAAGCTGCTGATTTTTCTCCAGACTTATCTTATTCTGAAGCTCCATAAGACGATTCAGACGGTCATGCTTCACATCCTCATCCACCTGTTCTTCCATCTCTGCCGCTGGAGTGCCGGAACGCTTGGAATAAATGAAGGTATAGGCCTGGTCATAGCGAACCCATGCCATCAAATCCAGAAGCTGCTGGAAATCCTCCTCAGTTTCCCCAGGGAACCCCACAATAATATCCGTGGTAATAGTGGCATCCGGCACCGCTTTTCGAATCTTAGTAATAAGCTCCTTATAGGCCTCCACAGTATAAACACGATTCATGGCCTTCAATATTCTGTTGGAGCCGTGCTGCACAGGCAAATGGAAATGAGTACAAATATGCTGACTATTTTTAATAACATCAATTACTGCATCACTTAAATCCTTTGGATGAGAAGTCATATAGCGAACCCGCTCAATTCCCTCCACCTTATCTACCATTGAAAGAAGCTCAGCAAAGGTGGCCTTTCTGTGGTCCTTACCATAGGAATTAACATTTTGACCAAGGAGAGTAACCTCCTTGTAGCCCTGCTTCACAGCCTCCTGAACCTCAGAAACAATATCCTCAGGCATACGGCTCCGTTCCCGTCCCCTTACATAAGGAACGATACAGTAGGTACAGAAATTATTACAGCCATACATAATTGGCACCCAGGCTGACAGAGCTGTCTTTCTGTGAATGGAAATATCCTCAGGCAAATCCTTTTCATTGATTTCCGTGTCAACAATATGCTTCTCCTGAGCCTGCTCCAGCTTGGAAACAGTGGAAACAACTTCCTGAATCTTATTGGTACCCAGCACAAAATCAATATGGGGAGCCCGCTTAATCAGCTTCTCCCCTTCTTTCTGTGCCATACAACCGGTGATACCAAAAATAAGATCAGGATTCTTTCGCTTGAGATTCTTAATCTCACCGATTTTTCCATAGACCTTGTCCTCAGCATTTTCACGCACTGCACAGGTATTTATCATAATAAGGTCAGCCTTATCCATATCTTCAATGGACTCATAGCCAAGCTTCGCCAGCTCACCCTCCATACGCTCTGCATCACTGAAATTCATCTGACAGCCGTATGTCAGCATCTTTAGGTATTTCTTTTCTCTATTTAAAGTCAAATTGATACATCCTCTCAAAAACAAACAATCGCACGGAATATTATACCATAATTGATGATTTTTTGAAAAAATGAAATCAATAGAAAAAGCCGGGACATAATCACCCGGCTTAATGACCATTCTTAAATATTTCCAATCCGGTCAGCCTCTGTAATCTGCCGTACTACCCTGCATGGATTTCCCACGGCCAGAGAATATGGCGGTATGTCCTTGGTAACTACACTGCCGCCACCGATGATTGCGCCCTTGCCGATTTTCACTCCTGGCATAATGGTAACATTGCCACCTACCCAGACATCTTCCTCCAAAATGATTTTTTCAACCTTTTCCGGATAATAGGCCCCATACTGATTAAAATGCTTGGTGCGTTCATCAGCCATCAATGGATGGGAAGGAGTGGCAAACAGCACTCCGGGGCCAATCAGGCACCTGTCACCAATACGTATTTCATTGCCATCGAGAAATACAACATTAAAGTTTATATATACATCATCCCCGATATAGATATTGCAGCCGTAGTCAAACTGCACACCATTGGCGATAAAGGAATTTTCCCCAAAGTGTCCCAAAAGATCTTTAAGTAACTTATGCCTTTTCTCTTTCTCCTCCACCATAGTCTGGTTGTAAATAGTAGAAGTATTCCCTGCCAAGGCCCGCTGTTTTACCATCCAAGGCTCATTGTCCTGAAACCATTCCCCATTAAGCATTTTCTCTTTCTCTGACTGCATATGAATACACTCCCTTTACAATTCATAAACTTCTGTCGTTGGTAAATTCTTAAGCAAGGCTGGATTGGCAGATAATATTCTAAGCAGGTTTGATATGGCCCTGCTAGGTAAAATTTTCAAGGAACCGTTAGGATTTTGTATATGGGAAGTTTGGGTGATTATTACTTAAATTTATCCATGACTGACATAACTGCGTTTGTCTTTCGGAATATCCTCCCAACGCACATCCTTTGCCGCAATATCGTGCAAAAGTCCCCAAGCCGCCGCGATACCTGCCGCTTCACCCATACTCATGCAGGTTGGCTGTATGCGGAAAGAGGCTTGCGCCGCAAAGCTGCCACTTATGCAACGCCCTGCCACGATAAGGTTGGAAATTTCCTCCGTCACCAAGGCACGGTAGGGTATCTCGTAATACTCGCCCTTTTGGAGCTTCTTGCCAAAATTGAGCTTTACATCGTGAATGTCAATGGGATACGCCGTCCGGCAAACCGCATCAGGAAAGTGATGCCCTCCCCAATAGTCCTCGGCGGTAAGGTAGTATTTGCCACGGATGCGCCAAGTCTCGCGTGTTCCGAGCATACCGGCCTCACGGCTGATGTAAGCCTTTTCAAAGCCGGGGACATCGGAAACGAGGAAATCGGCTATACGGTGCATCATGCGACGGCCAAAAATGATGGCTTTGCTGCGTGATGTTGCGTCCGTTGCGCTGAACAACAAGGGCGGCATCTCCGGACAGTTCATGGCCATGGTGTTCGGCTTGCCTGTCACGGAAAACCCCTGAATATACAAGATATCATCCTCGGTGAGCTTGCCGTCCTTAGCCGCTTGTTTGAAAAAATCCTCATTTTCCTTAATCTTAGCAAACTCCATAAAGGGAGCACGACCTGCGGCCACATCTTCCTTAAACCGTTTCCAAAGAGGTGGTTCCATGCGTTTGTCTTTTAACGTATCCGTGAAGAAGTCGCAGACCTTGTTTACGTCCACACCCGCCATCTCGAAACGCAGGCTCATGGGCTGGTTCCGGCCGGTTTGCTCAGAGCCTTTTTCCGTCCTCACACCAACCAAGCGGGAAAGGAGTGCATCCCCAGTGGCATCAATGAAGGTTTTGGCACGAATTTTACCAAGGCCCTCCACCGTCTGCACGATGCATTCCTTGATTTTACCCTGCTCCTGAACTGTACCCACGAGGGTCGTCTCATACAGTATATCCGCGCCCGCCTCGGCGCACAGTTCTTCATAGACCAAGGTGAGTGACTCAGCAGCGTAAAGCCCTTGCCCACCGCCGTAAAAGAAGTCAGTAACAACATCGTTTCTCGCTCTGGCACCCTGCCGCTGTTCCATACGCCGATTCAGTTCTACAATATAAGGCGTGTCGCTGTCGTCAATGAAAGTTGGCATGCAGGGATAGACACAGCCCAGCGTTGCAAGGCCCCCCAATACGATGCTGCGCTCAATGAGAAGCGTTCTGGCTCCATTTTTGGCCGCGCTTACAGCCGCTGCCGTTCCGGCTGCGCCGCCACCCACCACGCAGACATCCGTTTCAAAAAGTGTGGGAATCTCCGACGTTCTAAAATCCACGGCAGACGGCAAAGCAGCATCTGCCTTTGGTAGCTTCTTCCCATCCATAGCCAGCATGGCCGCCGAAACCGCCGCCAGTTTCATGAAATCACGGCGAGTGATGGGAATGGAAAAAGTAGCTCCGGTTTTTTTCATGATAATTTTCACTCCTTCATCTTTGATCTGATACATTTTTAGTATTCTTTTTAATTCAGAAAATGTAATAATTATCCTTTTTCTTATATCATATACATTTTCCGTATGTTTATCAAAAAATATACATCATACGTGTATTTTTTATATACATTATCAACCATACAAAAAGTGGACTTGAATAATTCAAATCCACTTATAAAGCAATATAATATTTTGCGCCTGTCAGATTGCCAGGTCATTCAACAGATTTCTCAGCACCACAATCTCATCCTTGGTGAAGGTGACGCCCTTTCCCATACGACTTCTGTCCGGAGACCATTCACGAATGTCATACTTTGGATTAAGGTGATTCCAGGAAACCAGGTTCAGCTCCTTGTGCCACCCTCGTCTGTCCTCAGCAATTACCCCGAACTCTTCCTTAATTTCGCAGGTTATTTCCCTCTTGTCGTTTCTTTCCATAACAATATTCACTCCTTGATTAATATATTTAATATCTGTCTATATATTATCAAATATATTTATGTTTGTAAATAAATTTCTGCAATAAAAAAAGGCTGCAACCACAGCCTTCAAAATAAAATCACATATTACCATCCCAATGCTTAAATAAATTATTTTCCACATTGAGACTGTCACATATTTTCCCCACCAACATATCCACCAAGTCCATCAAGGTTTTTGGTAAATGATAAAATCCCGGACTGGCCGGAATCACCATAGCCCCCAAACGGGACACCTTAAGGAGATTTTCCAAATGGCCGGCATGCATTGGGGTTTCACGAGGCACCACTATAAGGCGGCGGCCCTCCTTTAGAATCACGTCAGCAGCCCGAGTCAGGAGATTATCCGTAACCCCAGTGGCTATACAGGCTACCGTTTTCATGGAAGCAGGCACCACCACCATGGCATCAGCCCTAAAAGAACCACTGGCAATGGAAGCGCCAATATTATGTACATCGTGAAGCATGTCTGCACTGCTCAGAATCCTCTCATATATGTCAGGACACTCAAACTTCACTACCTTTTCGCCACTCTCCGTTAGCACCACATGAACCTGATGCCCCGCTTCCTTCAGCACCTCTATAAGACGGAGACCATAAATACTGCCACTTGCCCCCGTTATTCCAACTACAATTTTCATACATCCTCCAAAAACGCCATGATTATACAGCTTCAAAGGCATTCTCAATAAGTCTGAAGCTCATGCTGCCACTTTTGGGTGCCAAGATTTCCAGCACATCAAAGCGGTAAAAATAATCATTAAGTCCCTTATACCTTATATACATCTGGGCAGTACGGATTATTTTTTGCTGTTTGAAGTAATTTACTGCTTCAGCCGGTGCCCCATATTTCACAGAGCCCCTGGTCTTTACCTCCACAAAGGATATGGTATCCCCCTTGCTGGCGATAATATCTATTTCCCCAGTCCTTGCCCGATAATTTCTCTCACGAATAAAATATCCGTGATTTTCCAAATATTGGGCTGCAGCCTGCTCTCCCTTATTTCCCAAAATCTTATTGTTCATTATATGCCTTTCATTGGCGGCATCTGATTTTTCATATCCTTGCGCCGCTGATCAATCCTATAAACATAGGCCAGAATTTCAGCCACAGTGGTATACAGCTCTGTGGGAATTTCCTTGTCCAGTTCCAGAGCCATAAGCATATTTACCAAGGATTTATTCTGATAAACGGGCACCTTGCCTTTTTTGGCAGCCTCCAGAATATTTTCTGCAACGTGCCCTTTACCCTTGGCCACCACCTTTGGTGCCATGTTTTTTTCAGGATCGTATTTAAGTGCTACGGCTTTCTTCTCTGCAAGGGGATCCAATTCCGGGTCTTCCTGCGGCCGTCTTCCTTTATTCATCATTGCTTACAGTTCCTATCTTTAAATCAGTCAGGTTAATCGGAGTATTATAAAGTGCCTTGCGGATATCTGGTAGATATTCCTTAAATTCATCCACAGCTTCATTATCCGAGAACACCACCCTAAGATTAAGATTATTGCCATCGTACAGGCGGCATACAACGTCTACAGCACCAATTTCATCTGTCAGCACACATACACGGAACCATGTATCCTTGCGGGTAACACCATACTCATCTTCATGTGGTGGTTCATCATAAATATGAAGATATGCAGGATAGCTAAGAGTTCCATCCCCTACATACAAAGGCATCATATAGGAAATAGACTTTTGACCGTCAGCCTTAAATGCACCATCACTATCCATGGAGCCCTTTATAGCATTAGTAAAATTAACAATTTCCTTGCTGGCACTTCTGTACTGATAGCCCTTCATTTTCTTCAAGGTACTGATATCTGCCAGCTGCATAAATGCCCACAGCTTTGGCAGAGCATCAAATCCCATTTTCTGGGCCGCCTGCTGAACTGAAGCCGGCATATTGCCTTCTATGGTACGAAGCAAGGTATTTAACTGCTTGGCATCCTGCTCAGACAGCATCCCCTGATTTTCGTTGATAAAATTGTTGAGAAGCTGTGCCTCTTTTGGAGTCAGCTCCATATTTTTCATAATCAGCTGTCCTGCATCTCTTAAAGCCAAAGCCACCTGCTGGCTGTCCATCTGTGGCAGCTGGTACTGGGTGGTAGTAGCAGGCGCATTATTATTTTCAATAGGCTGCTGAGGGCCAAAACGATTAAAAATACTTCTAAACAGAGGATTTTGTTCAACAGGACCATTCATTCTGGCGGATGTTCCCTCGTAGGCCATGCCAATATTATTCAGCCGAACATTGATAGTCTCTCTGCCAGGAATAGTATAATTTGTCTGGGACTGATTAGCTTCTTCGGCAGCCATAGTTGATTGATTAGGCATAGCAGTATTTTGCTGAGTGCTCTGATTCCCCTGAGTCTGGACCATCCCCTGTGGCATAGCAGTATTTTCAGCCATTACACTGGTAGCATTAGCAGGATTACCAGCAGTATTGACAGTAGTACCCGTTGTCCCCTGCTGGATCTGACTTGCCATTTGAGGGCTATTGCCCCCTGGTTGAGTCTGATTTGCCATCTGCGG